>NZ_JBRILW010000014.1:0-141153 GCF_052977125.1 Shewanella sp. 30m-14
GGCGCCTAATTATTCTCGAAAGAGAAGCGATAAAGCCCGTTGCTAACGCAACGGGCTTTTTTCGTATATACGCTGCGTGAAAAGAACGACTCCCGATGTCGATTAGATTATTGCTCCTGCATAATCGACACTTCCGTCATCCATGACGGTCGCCCGCCGCTGAGCGGGTTCCCCAGCTTCGTAACAAGTTACTCCGCGTTCAAGTCAGACTGAATACTGCGTATTCAAAGCGCCCAACTTTCACCCCCATGTGTTCGCTGCGCGAACTACGAGAGTAGTCGCCACTTTTATTTCACTTTTGTAAAAGTGAAGACAAAAAAGGATTCTCGAAAGAGAAGCGAAAAAGCCCGCTACTATGTAGCGGGCTTTTTCGTTTGTAATCGTTGAGGTTAACTCTAGCTAAGGATTTTGTCTAAGATGGCTTTATTGGCATCGGGGAATTCGTACTGGCTGAGTTGTTCTCTTTCAACCCAGTTGACTAGCTGGCCTTCTAAGCCCTTTGCCTCACCACTAAAATTGGTTACCCAATGGATATCTAAGAAGACTTGCTTATCACCATAGTCATGGTGGATTTCCATCATGGGTTCGGTAGCATTTACGTCTAAGTTTACTTCTTCTTTAAGCTCTCTAATGAGCGCTTCTGAAGTCGTCTCTGACTTTTCCACCTTACCACCAGGGAACTCCCACTTTCCGCCTTGGTGCAGGTGTTCAGGACGCTTTGCCAATAAGATGCGTTGATTTTTATCTTGGATCACTCCAACAGCAACGTGGATCAGTTTGCTCATTGGTTTTTATCATCTTTAAATGGGTTTTTATCTAGAAAAAAGTCATCCTCGTCGTAGCCTAATTGATCTAGCATTTCAGGATCGAACTCTGATTTTACTGGGATGGCATTTTTCTCTGACGCCCAATCTCCAAGATCGATTAATTTACAGCGTTCGCTGCAAAATGGCTTGAACTCAGATTCAGCATTCCAGGTTACGGGCTTTTGGCAAGTCGGGCATTTTACGGTTAAAGACATAATGAACCTTGTCAGCTTAGAGCCTGACGTTTAAAAGTGTATAAGTAGATTTTAAAGCGTTAAGTGCAGGTTGCCAACTCGAATTCGATCGCTTGGTCAGAATGCTTCTGTTGGTCGAATTGCACAAAATGTATCGCGTAGCGGTTTCTATGTCCGCTAATGGTTGGGTAGCAGCCCTGTTCGGCGGCGAGTTTGACTCTTATCAGTGATAAAGGCTGTTCACTATTGCTTTGGTAAAAGCCGCCACTAGCCTGTTTTACTTGGTACTGTGTAGTTTGCCTTGTTAAATCTAGCAGTAATTTTACCGGTGACAGTATGCTTGCAAACTGACCCACCCAATCTTGATATTCACTTTGGCGAACCTGCCACGGTTTTGCTAACCAATAATGCAGTTGTGGTAAGTCGAAATTGCAACTCGCACCGGGCATATTGAATCTTTGCCTCAATGCAGACAAGAAGCGGTCATGCTTTAGTTCATGACCTGGGCGTTGAGCGGCTTGTAATATGTCTCTACACGTACTCAACTTTGAGATGTAAAGCTCAACTTGCTCATCATTGATAGTGGGTAGAGATTGCCATTTTGATAAGGCAAACAGTTGCCTATCTAAATCTTTGAGCACTTCACCGCGGTAATCGCAGCGCTCGGTAAGTTCACACAATGAGAAAAGGGGATAAAAACAGCGATGCTGATGATCTTGATCTAGGTTAGCCTGTAGTTGCTCAGCCAAGTATTCTAGGCGCAAGTAACTACGAGTTTTTTCGTTCAGAGGTTGTTCATAGATCAATTCAGTCATGGCGTTATTCAAGAATTACTGGATAATTTTAAATAAAAGTTATGTAGTGCGTGTACCTTGCACTTTAACGCCGATATCTCTCCATGGTTGTCTATGACATCATCAGCTTTTGACAGTTTTTCAGCTCTAGGAGCTTGACTGCCTATTATATTTTTTACCTGCTCTGCAGTAACCGCATCTCTGCTAATCGTTCTTTGTTGCTGCAGCTCCGGCGAAATATCCACCAGAAGTGTTCGATCTACTAACCTATCTAACCCGTTCTCAAATAGCAAGGGTACAACCATAATTACATAATCTGATTGTGCATTTTTGCACTGCTGCAGCATTGATTCTCGAATCATTGGGTGTAATAGGTTATTTAGCCATAGTCGCTCGGCGTTATTTGAAAATATCTTTTCTCTAAGCTTTGCACGATCAAGGTTACCGTCAGCGAGTAGCGTGTCTGAGCCAAAGTGTTCTGCAATTTTGATAAGACCTGTAGAGCCTTTAGCTACCACTTCGCGGGCGATAATGTCGGCATCAACGAGCGTAATCCCGAGCTCAGCAAAAAGGTTTGCGACAGTGGTTTTGCCACTACCGATCCCGCCTGTTAGTCCAACTATATAGTCAGCCATAGTGATTCCTTTACTCTTTACGCCCCTCTATAAGGTAGAAAGATACCAGTTGGTAATGCTTTCGCCCCAGATCATCGCTATCCAGCCAGCAGCAGCGATGTAAGGTCCAAACGGGATCGGGTTACCATGATTTAATTTTTTGAACACGATAAGTGCGATACCGACTATGGCGCCAACAAGTGATGACAGTAAGATAACCAAAGGCAGCACTTGCCAGCCAAACCAGGCGCCAAAAACGGCTAACAGCTTAAAGTCGCCATAGCCCATGCCGTCCTTGCCTGTAAGCAGTTTAAACAGCCAAAACACGCTCCATAAGCTCAAGTACCCTGCTGCTGCACCTATTAAGGCATCTGATGTTGTCGCAAAGGTACCACTTAAGTTAATGATGAGCCCCAGCCATAATAACGGCAGAGTAATCTGGTCTGGCAGTAACATTTCGTCTAGATCTATCCCGGTTAACGCGATAAGACAAAATGTCAGTAAAGTGGTTAGCGCAAACTCTAATGTGGGACCAAAATGCCAGGCTAAAAAGGCAACGAGTGCGCCAGTAATGAGTTCAACAATAGGGTAGCGAGCCGAAATAGGATTGCTACATGCCGCGCATTTGCCCTTTAGCATTAACCAACCAAGAATGGGCAGGTTATGCATCGGTTTGATATTGGTTTTGCATTTAGGGCAAGCAGAGCCGGGAACAACTAAATTGTATTTCTCTGGAAAAGCATCGATTGGCGCTTCAAGCAGTTTTTTATTGCTATCGAACACCTGTTTTTTGTATTCACTTAAGTAGTGATTGCATTCTTGCTGCCACTCACGCTTCATCATTACCGGCATACGATGAATGACTACGTTTAAAAAGCTGCCGATAACAGCGGCAAAAACAAAGCTTAGTGCGATAAAAAGCCAGGGGGTTTGGCTAAAAACAGAAATTAGTTCAGTCATTATTATTCTTAAATTGTAAAGACGCGACAATAATTCCGCGTCTTTGGTATTTATTAAAGAGGCCCTATCCTACAACATTACCCATTTCGAAAATAGGCAGATACATACCCACAATTAGGCCGCCAACAACAGTACCAATCACCACCATCATAATAGGTTCAATCAGGCTTGATAAGCCATCAACGGCATCATCCACTTGCATCTCGTAGATATTAGCGACTTTGTTGAGCATATTATCAAGTGATCCGGACTCTTCACCAATCATCACCATCTGAATCAGCATATCCGGAAACAGACCGGTTGTGCGCATAGCGACGTTCATCTGCATGCCCGACATTACTTCGGTGCGGATTTTTAAAATCGCTTTCTTGTATACGGCATTACCCGATGCGCCAGCGGCAGACTCAAGACCTTCAATTAACGGCACACCTGCAGCAAAGGTGGTTGCAAGCGTTCGTGCAAAGCGGGCCATGGCGCCCTTGTGTAAAATGTCGCCAATAGCAGGGATTTTTAGTATTAGTTCGTCTACTCTATCGCGGAACATCTGCGAGTTAAGGTGTGCACGCTTAAAGCTCCATATGCCAATTATAATGGCGATAACAAAGAAGTACCAAGAGGCCTGCAGCCAGCGGGAGATGTTAATAATGAATTGAGTAAAAGCGGGAAGCTCAGCGCCAAAGCCTTTAAAGATATCTTCAAATTGTGGCACTACAAATAACAGCAGTAAGGCGGTTACTAAGATAGCCACAATCACAACAGCGGCAGGATAGAACATCGCTTTCTTGATTTTTGATTTTAAGGCTTCAGATTTTTCTTTATAAGTGGCAACTCTATCAAACACTTGGTCTAGCGAGCCAGAGTGTTCACCTGCACCGACTAAATCCACATAGAGATCATCAAAGTATTGTCGATGCGGTCTTAACGAGTCAGAAAGTGGAATGCCTGATTGTACATCGTTAACTATGGTTGCTAACAGTTCACGCATTTTGGGTTTTTCATGGCCTTTACCGAGCATTTCAAGCGTGGTCACAATGGGGACGCCTGCTGCCAGCATGGTCGCGATTTGCCGGGTCATCATGGCGATGTCCATCGCGGTGATTTTTTTTTCAGATTTAAATAGCGGCGCCGACTTTTTACGAACAGCCTTTGGAATAACCCCTTGAGCTTTTAATTGGGCGCGAATTTCTGCGCTAGAAATACCTCGTAATTCACCAGAGGTTTTACCGCCATCGCGGTTGGTACCGCTCCAGGTGTAGGTGATAACTTTAGGCTGAGTTTTTTGCGTTTTCTTTCGCTCTCTTGCTTGCTTGGAGCTTTTGGTTACGATTGCCATGGCGGCCCTTTATATCGTTATTCTATTTCGTGATTTTATAATCGTTATTTTAGGTAACGCTTCATGTCGGTTAATTTTGAGCTGCACATTTTAAGGCTGAAGCCATTTTATTGTGTCTATTAATGATGTCTATTAATGGTGTCGATTAAAAGCTGGTGACGCGATTAATCTCTGCGATACTGGTGACGCCTTGAATAACCTTTAACAGGCCTGAATCGCGCAAATCACGCATGCCCTGGCTTTTCGCTTGTTTGAGAATTTGTAGCGAATTGCCGCCTTCCATAATCGTGCGGGCAATTTCATCAGACATCTTCATCACTTCATAGATACCGACACGGCCCTTATAGCCACCTGAGCAGAGATCACATCCGACAGGTTTGTGAGGGGTTATGCCTGTATCGACTTGTTGCTGACTAAAACCGAGCTTTAATAGCTCATCGGCAGGGATATCTTCCGGGGCTTTACAGGTTGGGCAGAGGCGTCTTGAAAGGCGCTGAGCGATAATCAAATTAACTGAGCTGGCGATATTGTAACCTGGCACCCCCATATTGATTAAGCGGGTTAAAGTTTCAGCCGCAGAATTTGTATGCAGGGTCGATAATACTAAGTGTCCGGTTTGCGCCGCTTTAATGGCAATTTCAGCGGTTTCCAGGTCTCGAATTTCACCTACCATCACCACATCAGGATCTTGACGCAGGAATGAGCGCAGAGCTGAAGCGAAGGTTAACCCCGCTTTTAAATTAATATGAACCTGATTAACGCCTTCGAGGTTAATCTCGACCGGATCTTCGGCGGTTGAAATATTACGCTCTTCGGTGTTAAGAATATTTAGGCCAGTATAAAGCGAGACGGTTTTACCTGAGCCTGTAGGGCCAGTCACCAATATCATCCCTTGAGGTTTAGAGAGCATCTCTTCATACAATAATCTTTGGTCATCTTCATAACCGAGCTTTTCAATACCGAGCTGGGCAGATGAGGAGTCCAAGATACGCATTACAATCTTCTCGCCCCAGATGGTGGGCAAGGTACTAACACGAAAGTCGATAGATTTTGTGCGCGATAGCTTCATCTTAATACGGCCATCTTGCGGTACGCGGCGCTCGGCAATATCAAGCTTTGACATCACTTTTAAGCGGGCAGATATACGGCCTGATAAGTTTACCGGCGGCTCGGAGACTTCATGCAAGATGCCATCGATACGAAAGCGAATGCGATAACGCTTCTCGTAAGGCTCAAAGTGTAAGTCTGACGCACCTTTACGGATGGCGTCAGTTAAAATTTTGTTGATATAGATGACAATTGGCGCGTCATCTTTGCCGTCGCCAGCTTGCTCTTGCTCGCGTTTATCTGTGTCTGTTACCTCGATGCCTGCTAAGGCATCGGCATCGATATTATCAAGATCTAGGCCGCTAATATCATCTTCTAACACTTTCTCTAGCGCTTTAGTGAGCTTGTCATCTTCAACTAGAATCGCTTCAGCGTGCAGGCCTGCGCTAAATTGAAAATCTTCCAGTGCTGCGATATTAGTGGGATCAGATGTGGCGATATAGAGGCGATTGCCGCGCTTAAATAGCGGCAGGCATTTATGCTTTTCGATCAGTTTTTTATTAATGAACTCTTCAGGAATAGAGTTAATATCAAATTCATTGAGATCTAGCAGCGGCGTGCCATATTCTTGATAACACAGCTCGGCGATTTCTCGAGCCGAGATTAGTTTGCTGCTAATAATAGTGCTAACTAATGAGGTTTTATGTTTACGAGAATTGGTTACAGCGGATGCAATCTGTTCTTCGCTGAGTAAACCTTTGCGAATAAATAGGGTAGATAATCCTAGGTGTAAGCCGGTAGTTGGCATGGTTATGTCTTATGTAACTTAAGAGTGGCTCAAAGCTTAGTCGCCTTGAGCCACTAATTTAATTAGCACATTGCGCCAACAGAGCAGACAGGAGTTTCCCAGATTACTGCATTTCCAACAGTGCTCTTGGTTGATAATTTATATGATCCTAAATCGGCATCACCAGAAGTCACTTCTAGGTCAGTACCATCCCAAGTTACGGTACTGATTTCTGTAGCGCCAGTTGCAGCAGTAGCCGCTGGAATACCATCACTTCCTAATGTGTCACAACCAGCCGTTTTCGTCTGAAAACAGACTTCAATAGCAGATTTGTATGCGCTGGTACCTAAAACAACCTCAGAAAAACGAGCTTTCTGTGTATATGTCTGATAAGCAGGCAATGCGATTGCTGCCAAAATACCGATAATCGCCACTACGATCATCAATTCAATTAGGGTGAAGCCCTTAGCTTTGTTCATTTGTAACTGTTTCATATCTATCTCCATTAGAAAGCTTAAAAGTTTTGGCTAGCGGCCTAATCATGGTATTTCGATTAGTTATCTCGTAAATTATTAATCACCGCTAGTCATAGATATGATTAGCACGGGTTTAATAATTGGATTAAGCGCGTATCCAAAAATATATTCAGTGTAAATAGTGCTTCAACCTTGCTTGATGCTCCTGCGTTAGCACATCGCATTGCTCCATGCTAATCATGAAGCTCCATGCTAATCATGAATAAATGATGACTAGCGCGACGAGAGGTATCAGTGTCTATCTTATATCAAGTTTTAGTTATGTGATTACCTGGTTAGTTGTTAATAAAGTGATTTTTGCTCATGTATGCAGAGTATTAAATTTGTACATACATTGGCATCAATACTGCCAATAAAATTTGATTGTAATTTGTACAGTCAAAAAGTTATTTAAGCTTTCTCTCTATTTACATTAATAACAGGTGAATCAAAGCGGCTATTTGCCTAAGTGCAAGTTAGTACAAAGTTAATGAAAATGGAATACCGGATTGCTATAAAGTATCCATCTAATTATGATTTTTTCTGAAAATGGAGGTTTTTTAGTAAAAAGGTTATGAGAGTTGTGTTTGTGTCGACTGTATATTGACGTATATGGTGAAGGTGTCATTTTTTTGAACCTTTTGTCATTGGTTTATTTACTGAAGTGTAGGTTCATTTAGCCTCAGTTTAAAAAATGGTTTTGTTCGTTTTTTATAAGTATTGGTAGCTATGGTGTGGGTGGAAATCGAATCTACATCAAGACTCTTGTTGATGGTTTTACGCTAAAATAGTTAACACTGCAGTTCTGGTTTGTTGGTGAGGACGGAAGCTAAGTACTAGATATGTGGCAGATATTGCTAAAGGTTGGGCTCAATTATGGTGACTTAATAATCCATTAGATAAAATACAACTGTTTGAATAAGCATAGCTTAGCGTTTAAATAACATAAAAATTCAAACATAGGTTTATTGATATTAAGTCAGCTAGCCAGTATTTCGATGGTTAATAATTATTCTTTGATTCAATCAGCGTGTTTAAATGAAGAGTCATAACTGTTTCGCATTTATGCGATAAGATGTGATAACTAATACAGTCTTTTATAGTCTTTTAGGCTTTATTTTTGATGTTTTAGAGAGTCGAGTATTAGAATCACAGTCGTGCGCTTTAATTACAGTTAAAAGTGAAGATAGGTAAAAAGCGTGGAGAAGTAACGGGCAGTTGGCTAGTTCTTTAAAAGTAAAAAGGTTAGCGCTCGCCAACCTTTTTTACAGCTTAACTGCGGTTAAGCTGTGTTTATTTAAGTCTTAATGACAGATCTAGTGCGCGAACGTGCTTTGTTAACGCGCCGACGGAAATAAAGTCGACACCGGTTTTGGCAAAGTTAGCAATAGTGTCGATAGTGACGTCACCTGAGACTTCTAGTTTTACGCCTAGGCCTCTGGCTTTATAGCTGTTATTAAGCTCAACTGCTTCTATCATCATGGTGATATCAAAATTATCTAGCATCACTATGTCGGATTGTGCGTCGAGAGCCTGCTTTAGCTCATCAATACTTTCAACTTCAACTTCGACAGGTTTATCGGCGCGTAACGCTCTGGCCGCTGCAATTGCCTTGGCTATGCTGCCACAGGCCATGATGTGATTCTCTTTAATCAGAAATGCATCGAATAAACCGATGCGATGATTTTGGCCGCCACCACAGCTAACGGCATATTTTTGTGCTGTGCGCAGGCCGGGAATCGTTTTACGAGTATCTAATAGGCGAGTATGGGTGCCTGCAAGCTTATCAACATAATGCTTGGTGAGCGTGGCCACACCAGATAATGTTTGGATAAAGTTCATCGCCGTGCGCTCTCCGGTTAGGATGGCTCTGGCTGGACCTTCAAGCTCACATAAAAGTTGATTAGGCAGGACTAAATCGCCGTCATCCACATGCCAATGCAGTGCAACTTCGCTACCTAACTGATTAAAAACCTGTTCAGCCCAGGCCTTGCCACAAAACACCCCTTCTTCTCGGGTGATTAAGCTTGCCTGTGCAATTTTGTCGGCTGGAATAAGCAGTGCAGTGATGTCTGCATCGGATCTCTGTGTTGAAGTGAGATTTGAATTGGCACCTTGGTGGCCTAAATCTTCATCCAAAGCTGCTTTGACTGAGAGTCGAATATCATTTTCAAGCATGGTGGGCTGTCCTTACTGACTTATAACTGGCATATAACTGATATAACTGGCATCTAACTGCGGTTATAACTGTTGTATACATGGGCACGCTTTAATAGTGCCTTTAATCTTAACATAAAGTTTTAGGGGGAGAGTTAGCATTATTGCGGCTTATGCTCTGGAATTGTTGCTTTTTTTGGGATGATATATCTCAAAAGCGCGACTATATTCATAGGGTTAAAACTGCTAAAGTGAATCTATTATTTTTGCTTTAGGATCTCTGTTTTGTCACTGAATTTACTTGATGGCTGGGTGACTCAGGCACGATTCTGCCTTTCACCGCATTGTAATCAACGACCTGATAATGAAGTTAGTTTACTGGTGATCCACAATATTAGTCTGCCAGCAGGCTGTTTTGGGGAGCCTTATATCGACCAGTTATTTCAGGGGACGCTTGATATTGAAGCCGATGCGAGTTTTAAAGATTTGCAAGGCTTGGCCGTATCGGCGCACTTTTTAATTCGGCGTGATGGCGAGCTAGTGCAGTATGTATCGTGTGATGATAGAGCCTGGCATGCTGGTGTGTCTGAGTTTGCCGGTCGTAGTAATTGTAATGATTTTGCAATTGGTATCGAACTTGAGGGGACGGATACTGCGGCTTATTCGGATAGGCAGTACCAAAAGTTAATTGAGCTGACTCACAGCTTGATGCTCAATTATCCTGACATTACGCCTACGCGTATTACAGGCCACAGTGATATTTCGCCGGGGCGGAAAACCGACCCGGGAACAAGTTTTGATTGGCAGCGTTTTAAAGCAGCGCTGTAACTAGGTGCAGGAATTAGGTGCTGGAATTAGGCGCTACTATTTGACCAAGCAGTAAAGAGGTCAGTGGTTAGCGCGTTAACATTTAAGGTATATGCTATGGCTTTGTTTGCGTTATTAGTTGCAATTTTAGTTGAACGATTACGATTATTGCCTGATCGCTGGCAGTTCGATGCTTTATTGTCTAGGTACCATAAATCATTGGTTAATGAGCAACATGATCAGTCATTGCCAATGATGGCTCTGGCTATTTTGTTACCGGCAATCATCGTTTATCTGTTGTCATGGCTTGCATCGGGCATGTTGTGGGGCGCAGTGAGCGTTGCCTTATGGGTGGCGATAGCCGTATTGTGTTTTAGCCATAATGCCCAGAGGCAGGCATTTAAACGCTACATTCAAGCTGCTTGCCGAGCAGACTCGCAAGCTTGTTTCATTTACGCGAACGAGTTGGATCCGAGTCAAAGCTTAGATTCAGTGAATGAAAAAGAACTGGGTGAAAAGGTCGGCCAAAGTGTGGCGTGGATTAATTACCGTTATTATGGCGCCATTGCACTTTATCTTATTATATTAGGGCCCGTTGGCGCAGTACTGTATTGCACCGTGCGCTTTTATAGTGAGCAGAGTCGTCAATATGAAACTCCACTACCGTTAGTCGATAACCTGTTGTTTGTACTTGATTGGATCCCGAGCCGAGTGTTCTCCTTTGGCTACGTATTAAGCGGCCATTTCAGACAGGCTATTTCGGCCTGGTTGTCACACGCATTAAATCCCAAATCATCAGCGCGTGACACGATTATGCATGTTGCTATAGCAGCAGAAACATTACCTGAGTCATCGTCTGCCCCCATCTGTTTGCAATCGACTATCTCATTACTGCAGTTAAGTAAGCGTAATTTTATTTTGCTGATTACCGTACTTTCACTAATGACGATATTTGGCGTGGTTAATTAATGAGCGTTTGGTTGTGTTTTTAATGAAAAATTAGCAGGTGTTAAATTTAGTTTTACCGAATTATCTAAACCGAAAGTTGCGCGATTTATCGACATTTAACTGATCGCGCATTCTCTTTTAATCCTTATCCATTTACCAAAAATCTCTCCATGTTTAATTGCTTATAATAATTATTATCAATGCGCTAATTGTCAATTTTGGCACATTGGTCTGACCCCATAGTGAAAAAAATCAGCTATGCTCACACATCGCGCATAGATTTGATGGAGATCACTAACTGGACTTCCAAAGTGTGATTTGATAAAGTGCGCTCAGTCAATTAAATTGGTAAGACCAATTTACAATAGGAGCTGAGGCCCAGTATGGCTTATAGCAAAATAAACCAGCCAAAAATTTCTGACGTCATTATGGGACAGTTAGAGCAGATGATCTTGGAAGGTAGTATCCAACCAGGACAGAAGCTCCCCCCAGAACGTGAACTGGCGTTGCAGTTTGAAGTCTCTCGACCTTCTTTGCGTGAAGCGATTCAAAAGCTAGAAGCAAAAGGCTTGTTAATGCGTCGCCAAGGCGGCGGAACCTATGTAAAAGAACAGCTTTGGCAAAGTCTTGCCGATCCAATCGTTGAACTTATGCACTCAGATTCAGAAAGTCAGTATGACTTGCTGGAGTTTCGTCATGCCACTGAAGGCATGATGGCGTATTTTGCTGCACTTCGTGGTAACGACGCTGATATGCAAAATATCAAGCGCACCATTTTAGAAGTAGAAGCAGCGAAAGAGATTGAAGAGCAAGCTAATGCCATTGTGCGTTTTTACCGCGCAGTAGCCGAAGCATCACATAATGTGGCTATGCTGCATCTTGTATTAAGTTTATCCCCTGTGCTGCACAAAAACGTGGCACAGAACTTAGAGCTTTTAAGCCGACGCGAAGAAGCCTCTACTACGGCAAATGACCACAGGCGAGCACTACTCGCAGCCATCATTCGCCGAGATCCAGAAGCAGCACGCGAAGCTTCCAATGAACACTTAAGTTACATTGAAGAAGTGATGTTGGCTGTACGGGAAGAAGACAGTCGATTGCAGCGTAGCCTGCGTCGCTTAAAGAGTGGTGTTTAAGCTAACTCAGTTTTGAGCAAAAGCTTGTCACCAAACCATATTTTTATTATTTAAATACACTAAGCACTGACAATGGTGCCTTAGGTATTACGTATAGGAAAGGACTGCAAATGTCTGAACATATGCTAAATGACGTTGATCCACTAGAAACTAATGAGTGGTTGTCTGCTTTAGAATCAGTTGTACGCGAAGAAGGTGTTGAGCGTGCTCAGTATCTACTTGAGCAAGTACTTGATAAGGCACGTCTCGACGGTGTCGATATGGCGACGGGTATTACTACCAACTACGTCAACACTATTCCTACGAGCCAAGAGCCTGCATATCCTGGTAATACAACAATTGAGCGCCGTTTGCGTTCAATTATCCGTTGGAACGCGATCATGATCGTGCTGCGTGCGTCTAAAAAAGATTTAGACCTCGGCGGCCACATGGCGTCTTACCAATCGGCGGCTTCATTCTATGAAATGTGTTTTAACCATTTCTTCAGAGCTCCGAACGAAGTTGACGGTGGTGATTTAGTTTATTACCAAGGTCATATCTCTCCTGGTATCTACTCGCGCGCATTTGTTGAAGGCCGTTTGACTGCAGATCAGTTAGATAACTTCCGTCAAGAAGTTGATGGCAAAGGTATTCCATCATACCCGCACCCTAAATTAATGCCTGAGTTCTGGCAGTTCCCGACAGTATCTATGGGTCTTGGCCCAATGTCGGCAATTTACCAAGCGCGTTTCCTTAAGTACCTTGATGGCCGTGGCTTAAAAGATACTTCAGCGCAGCGCGTATATGCCTTCCTAGGTGATGGCGAGATGGACGAGCCAGAATCTCGTGGTGCTATCTCTTTCGCGTCACGTGAAAAGTTAGATAACCTTTGCTTCCTAATTAACTGTAACCTACAGCGCCTCGATGGTCCTGTTATGGGTAACGGTAAGATTATTCAAGAGCTTGAAGGCCTATTTAGAGGCGCAGGCTGGAACGTAGTTAAAGTGATCTGGGGCAACAACTGGGATTCACTGATTGCTAAAGACACCACGGGTAAGCTGTTACAGCTTATGAATGAAACCATCGATGGTGATTACCAGACATTCAAATCTAAAGATGGTGCTTATGTACGTGAGCATTTCTTCGGTAAGTACCCAGAAACAGCGGCCCTTGTATCTGACATGACAGATGCAGAGATCTTCGCGCTTAAGCGTGGTGGTCATGACTCATCTAAGCTTTATGCGGCATTCAAAAATGCCCAAGAAACTAAAGGCAAGCCTACAGTCATCTTAGCTAAAACAGTTAAAGGTTACGGTATGGGTGAAGCGGCTGAAGGCAAGAACATTGCTCACGGCGTGAAGAAGATGGACATGACTCACGTACTACAGTTACGTAACCGTCTTGGACTTGAAGACTTACTAAGCGATGAGAAAGTATCTGAACTACCTTATCTACAATTAGAAGAAGGTTCTGAAGAGTATAAGTACCTACACGCTCGTCGTGACGCGTTGCACGGTTATACTCCGCAGCGTCTGCCTAACTTCACTAAGCCGTTAGACTTACCTGCAGTTGAAGAGTTTGCTCCTTTGCTTGTTGAGCAAAAGCGTGAAATCTCTACCACTATGGCATTTGTTCGTACTTTGAACATCTTGCTAAAGAACAAAGGCATTGGTAAGAATATCGTTCCTATTATTGCTGATGAAGCTCGTACTTTTGGTATGGAAGGTCTGTTCCGTCAAATCGGTATTTACAACCCGCACGGTCAGGAATACACGCCTGAAGATCGCAGTGTTGTGTCTTACTATAAAGAAGCGACTTCTGGTCAAGTATTGCAAGAAGGTATCAACGAGTTAGGTGCTATGTCTTCATGGGTTGCTGCGGCAACGTCATACAGCACTAACGATCTACCTATGATCCCATTCTACATCTACTACTCAATGTTTGGTTTCCAACGTGTTGGCGACATGGCATGGATGGCGGGTGATCAGCAAGCTCGTGGCTTCCTATTAGGCGCTACAGCAGGCCGTACAACATTGAACGGTGAAGGTCTACAGCACGAAGATGGTCACAGCCATGTTCAAGCGAACACGATTCCAAACTGTATCTCTTACGACCCAACATTCGCGTATGAGCTAGCCGTTATCATGCAAGACGGTATCCGCCGTATGTATGGCGACCAAGAGAACGTGTTCTACTACTTGACGCTGATGAATGAAAACTATGCGATGCCTGCAATGCCAGAAGGCAGCGAGGAAGGTATTCGTAAAGGTATCTACAAGCTTGAGTCGTACACTGGTAGCAACAAGGTTCAGCTAATGAGCTCGGGTACTATCATGAACGAAGTACGTAAAGCGGCTCAAATCTTGAGTGAAGAGTACGATGTAGCATCTGATGTTTACTCTGTGACTTCTTTCAACGAGCTAACTCGTGAAGGTCAAGATGTTGAGCGTTTCAACATGCTGCACCCAGAAGCTGAGCAAAAGACCGCGTACATTACTCAAGTAATGGGCAGCGAACCTGCAATTGCGGCAACCGATTACATGAAGAACTATGCAGAACAAGTTCGTGCATTTATGCCTTCTGAATCATTCAAAGTACTAGGTACAGACGGTTTTGGTCGTTCAGACAGCCGTGAAAACCTACGTCGTCACTTTGAAGTGAACGCTGGCTACGTTGTTGTAGCTGCACTGAATGAACTCGCTAAACGTGGCGATATTGAAAAGTCAGTAGTTGCAGCTGCAATTGCTAAATTCAACATCGACGCTGACAAGACAAACCCGCTATACGCGTAAGAGGCAATACAAAATGACAATCGAAATTAATGTACCTGACATTGGTGCCGATGAGGTTGAAGTAACAGAGATCCTTGTTAGCGTAGGCGACAAGGTTGAAGAAGAGCAATCGCTTATCTCTGTTGAAGGCGATAAAGCAGCGATGGAAGTTCCAGCATCGCAAGCGGGTATTGTTAAAGAAATTAAAGTTGTAGTAGGCGACAAAGTGTCTACTGATTCATTAATTATGATTTTTGAATCTGACTCTGCAGTAGCTACAACAGAAGCTGCGCCAGTTGTTGAGGCTGCACCAGTTGCGGCTCCAGCAGCGGCTGAGCTAAAAGAAGTTCACGTACCAGATATTGGCGACGACGAAGTTGAAGTGACTGAAATATTAGTGACTGTTGGTGACAGCATCACAGAAGAACAATCACTGATGAGCGTTGAAGGTGATAAGGCTTCTATGGAAGTTCCTGCACCATTTGCTGGTGTACTTAAAGAGATCAAAGTTGCTGTTGGTGACAAGGTTTCTACTGGCAGCTTAGTGATGGTTTTTGAAGTTGCAGGTTCTGCAGCTCCAGCAGCGGCAGCGCCAGTAGCAGCACCTGCTGCAGTGGCATCAGCACCATCAGTACAAGATATTAATGTACCTGATATTGGCGGTGATGAAGTTGAAGTGACTGAAATCATGGTTAAAGTAGGCGACACTGTTACTGAAGAGCAATCTCTTATCAGTGTTGAAGGCGATAAAGCTGCGATGGAAGTTCCTGCACCTTTTGCTGGTAAAGTATTAGAGATTAAAATCGCTCAAGGCGACAAAGTGTCTACCGGTACTTTGATTATGACGTTTGAAGTCGCAGGTAGCGCACCTGTTGCTGCACCTGTACAAGCTGCTGCTCCGGCACCAGCTGTAGCGCCGGTTGCTAGCCAAGCTCCTGCTAGTCAGGCTTCTGCACCTGCTGCAAAAGAAGACTTTGTAGAGAACCATGCATACGCTCACGCCTCTCCAGTTATCCGCCGTATGGCACGTGAACTGGGTGTTAACCTAGCTAACGTTAAAGGGACTGGTCGTAAGAATCGTATCGTTAAAGAAGATGTTCAAAACTACATCAAAGCGGTGATCAAACAAGTTGAGTCTGGCGCAGTTAAAACTGCAGCTGGTGGCGGCGAGCTAAACCTACTTGCATGGCCAAAAGTGGACTTCAGCAAGTTTGGTGAAACAGAAGTTAAGCCACTATCACGTATTCAGAAGATTTCTGGTGCTAATCTACACCGTAACTGGGTGAAGATCCCGCATGTTACCCAGTGGGATGATGCTGATATCACTGAACTAGAAGCTTTCCGTAAGGCGCAAAATGCTGCCGAAGCGAAGAAAGAGTCTGGTATGAAGATCACACCGCTTGTGTTCATCATGAAGGCGGTTGCTAAAGCACTAGAAGCATTCCCAACCTTTAACTCTTCATTGTCAGAAGATGGCGAAAGCTTGATTTTGAAGAAGTACGTTAACGTAGGTATTGCGGTTGATACGCCAAACGGTCTAGTTGTTCCAGTATTTAAAGATGTGAACAAGAAGGGCATTCATGAGCTTTCTGATGAGCTGAAAGAAATCTCTAAGAAAGCCCGTGGTGGTAAGTTAACTGCTGCGGATATGCAAGGTGGTTGCTTCACTATCTCAAGCCTTGGCGGCATTGGCGGTACGGCATTTACGCCTATCGTTAACGCACCTGAAGTAGCTATTTTAGGTGTGTCTAAATCAGATATGAAGCCAGTATGGAATGGTAAAGAGTTCGAGCCACGCTTGATGCTACCGCTATCACTATCTTACGATCACCGAGTGATTGATGGCGCTGATGGTGCTCGCTTTATCACGTACTTGAATAACTGCTTGTCAGACATTCGTACCTTAGTGCTTTAATCCAAATAGGCTGCTTGATTCAAGCAGCCTATTTTCTAGATAGCTTATCTAATTCGCTGAATTGGCACTATTAGTAAACATCAGCAAGATTAAGCGTTTCTAGGATTGTGATCAGCATCAAACAAAGGTTAAAATGCGGCCACCTTACAAGATTTGGCCACAGTTTATCGTTGAGTCGGTATTTATCGTTAAGTCGGTGCCACCAACGACATAAAAAGAATAGAGGAAAACATGAGTAACGAAATCAAAACTCAGGTAGTTGTACTAGGCGCTGGCCCTGCTGGCTATTCAGCTGCATTCCGTGCTGCAGATTTAGGTCTAGATACTGTTATTGTTGAACGTTTCAGCACGTTAGGCGGAGTATGTCTAAACGTAGGTTGTATCCCTTCTAAAGCTTTGCTTCATGTTTCTAAAGTCATTGAAGAAGCAAAAGCGGTTTCAAGCCACGGTGTTGTTTTTGGTGAGCCTCAAATTGATCTTGATAAGCTTCGTGAATACAAGCAATCAGTAATCGGTCAGTTGACTAGCGGATTAGGCGGCATGTCTAAGATGCGTAAAGTTAACGTGGTTAACGGTCTTGGTAAGTTCACAGGTCCTAACACGCTAGAAGTTCAAGGCGAAGATGGCGTTAAAGTTGTTCATTTTGAGCAAGCGATTATTGCTGCGGGTTCTCGCCCAATTCAATTGCCATTTATTCCTCATGAAGACCCACGTGTATGGGATTCAACTGATGCACTAGAGCTTAAAGAAGTTCCTGGCAAGCTACTTGTTATGGGTGGCGGCATCATTGGCCTAGAAATGGGTACAGTTTACTCTTCACTAGGTAGCGAGATTGACGTGGTTGAGATGTTCGACCAAGTTATTCCAGCAGCTGATAAAGACGTTGTTCGCGTATATACCAAGAAAATCAAGAAGAAGTTCAACTTGATGCTTGAAACCAAAGTCACTGCGGTTGAAGCGAAAGAAGACGGTATCTACGTAACAATGGAAGGCAAGAAAGCCCCTGCTGAGCCAGTTCGTTATGATGCAGTATTGGTTGCAATCGGCCGTGTACCAAACGGTAAAGGTCTAGACGCAGAAAAAGCGGGCGTTAATGTTGATGAGCGTGGCTTTATCAACGTTGATAAGCAGATGCGTACTAACGTACCAAACATCTTTGCAATCGGTGACATCGTTGGTCAACCAATGCTTGCACACAAAGGTGTGCATGAAGGTCACGTTGCTGCAGAAGTGATTTCTGGTCTTAAGCACTTCTTCGACCCTAAAGTTATTCCATCAATTGCCTACACAGACCCAGAAGTTGCGTGGGTTGGTTTAACTGAGAAAGAAGCAAAAGAGCAAGGTGTTGCTTATGAAACTGCGACTTTCCCATGGGCTGCAAGTGGCCGTGCTATCGCGTCTGATTGTGCTGACGGCATGACTAAGCTTATTTTCGACAAAGAGACTCACCGTGTTATCGGTGGTGCTATTGTTGGTGTTAATGGTGGTGAGCTTCTAGGTGAAATCGGCCTAGCCATTGAAATGGGTTGTGATGCTGAAGATTTAGCACTGACTATCCATGCGCACCCAACATTGCATGAGTCAGTGGGTTTAGCTGCTGAGATTTACGAAGGTTCAATTACTGATCTGCCAAACCCAAAGGCAAAGAAGAAAAAGTAAGCAATTAATCAACATTGCTTTGAACCCAATAAAGCGCTCTTTTGAGCGCTTTTTTATTGCCAGAAATTCATCATCTACTCCATAAGAAAGCGAGTTTTAAAGATCAACTGATCGGAAGAGCACTTTTTAGGTAATCAAATGATGAATCTATGTTATCTAAATGATACATTCAGATTTGTTTGGTAAAGCCATAAAGTAGATGGGGATAATAATCAAAAAGGTTTGGCTTAGTTTTCTGTTATTCATTACGACATGCGTTGCTCCAGCATTGGCCAGCGGTGATGTGCAGCGGGTGTTTAACGCTGATGATGGATTGGTTAATGCGACGGTGTGGGATATAAGCTTCGATGAACACGGCTATACTTGGCTGGCGACAGAGGAGGGGTTATATCGCGTAAGTAGTCATAAAGTCCGCCGTATCGATAAGGTCGGCGAGAAGTCAAAACTCAGTGATAGTATTCTCTATCTTGCAGAGCCACTTAGTCAGCGTCATATCCTGGTTAGTGGTGCTTATCAAATTTACCTTTATGATATTTATACCAACGAGTTTATTGAGTTTGGTAGCCCACAATTATTTCCTCAATATCGCGGCGGTGGCATTGTCTCTCAAGTAGAGGAGAGTGGTGGCGATCGTATTTTTTTAACTTATGATGGTGAATTGCTGAGATTTAACTATCAAAGCATGTCTCTTACGCGGATCAACTTTCTCCCTAGTAACCCCGATCACCCATGGCGGATTATGCTGCCTCTGTCTGAAAACCGTCTACTGGTCGGTAAAGAAAGCCACCTAGAAGTGCGCGATATCAATGGTGTGAGATTGGAAGTGCTGCCATGGCGCGATGAGTGGGGAGATATTAAGAATGTGTTTAAACACTCTACAGGGCGGGCCTGGATAAGCTCAAGTAAAGGCTTATTTGAAATCGACCAAAAAACTTTGTCGATAACCAAGGTTGAGCAACTCGAATATTATATTACAAATGTTGCCGAAGATAAGCGTGGCTATCTATGGCTTTCTACTCGAGCGGGTTTGCTGCGATGGTTTCCTGATGCTGAAACGGGCTCCTTCTATGGTAATGAATTAAAACTTAAATCTAATATCGATTATACCTACGACATTGCGGTAGATGATACGGGGTTGATTTGGGTTGGTGGCTCTGGCGATGGCGTGGCCATTTTAACCGTTGAGGCAGATTTTTTAACAGACAAATACACTAAAGCGGCGCCCTATCGAATAAAAGATGAAGTGATTTGGTCTATTTATGCCGAAGACAATCATGTGTGGTTTGGCACTGATAGTGGACTGATGTTAGTCGACAAGCTTACTCAGCAATCTTACTTAATTAATCCCCATGGCGTTGCGCTAAACGACAGTATTTATAAAATCGACTCCTTAGATGAAGACTTTTTATTGTTATCGACCACCAATGGATTGTCGGTGGTTAACAAAAAGACCTTTCACAGCCAAAGCTTTGCCAGTTGGTCAGGTGGCCAGAGCTCGCTCGAATATAAAGTGGTGTTTAACACTTACTTTGATAGCGCAATCGAAGGCCGAATTTGGTTTGCAACCAGTAGCGGGCTTTTCTATTGGGAGCAAGGCTTTAAGCAACCCAAACCTGTGCGTATTGGCAGCGCACTGAATAGTGCTCTAGCGATTGAAATTGTGGCGGTGACCCGAGATAGCAGTAATCGTTTATGGCTTGGTGGTAAACATATATTAGGCTATCTAGACTCGCAGCTGACTTTTCATCCAAAAATGGCGCCCTTATCAAGCCTAGGTGGCGCAGCTAACATTCGTTTTATTAAAGAGATTGGTGAAGATGAACTGTGGCTAGGGTTGGAATCTCATGGGCTAGTGTCTTTTAATATGCATACGAGTGAGATTAACAAGCTAACCGATAGCTGGAATGTGACCTGCCCTGGGATCTTTTTTATTGAAGAGGTGCGTAACTACCGTTTAATCGGTTGCCCGCGGTCGCTGATCCGCCAAAATGTCATTGATGGGTCATTGATGACGATTTCACCGCGAGATGGCTTGATAAGTGATGAGTTGAACGAAGGCTCTTACTTCGCCTCTGAAGATGGGCTGTATATCGGTACACCTGATGGCGCTATGTTGTTAGACATTGATTTACTGAAAAATCGAGTCAGTGAAGAGTCGGTATTGCTAGAGTCGATAGAGATCTACTTTGAAGATCGCACCGAGTTGAAGTTGTTGCCGGAGAATAATTACCATATTTTGCCTGGGGCACAGTTGGTCAGCTTTCAGCTAGCGAGTAGCAATTATCTCGACACTAAACCTTTGCAGCTAAAATACCGCTTAAGGCAGGGGGCTTTAGATGACGAGGCCAGTTATATTTTTCTTGATGGTAAGTCTCACCTCAACATTTCAGGATTAGAGTCTGGATCCTACATACTTGATATTCTGAGTTTAAATAACGATATTTGGTCAAAAACGCCCTATTCTTATCACTTTTATGTTGAAAAATATTGGTGGCAGACCTCTTGGTTTAAAGCCGTTCTGTTTGTGGTTTTATTGCTTATTGGTTTAGGGATTATCTTTATCCGTCAGCGCCAAGTTAAGGCATTTAAAAGCATAAACTTAGCGCTTACCGACAGTGATAACCGCTTAAAACAAGCATTAAAAGGCAGTAACTCAGAGCTCTGGGAGTGGCAACTCGATAGCGATCTATTCTGTCTGGAAAATATTGCTGGATTATTGAGTAACAAAGAGGCGCAGGTCTACCTTAAGTTAGAGCAATTTCCTATCCATAGAGAAGACGCTAGCGAAGTGATGGCTGCTTGGCAAGATATGCTGCAAGAACGTACCGATAGGTTTGAGGTTGAATATCGCTATTGGAGAACCGATGCCACCTGGGGATGGGTGAGAGTGATGGGGCGTCCTGTAAAGCGTAATGATCTTACGGGAGTCATTGAACGTGTTGCCGGTATATATAGCGATATCACCGAACAGAGAAAGCTAAAAGATGATGTATATTTATTGGCTCAAGCGTTTGAGAATACCTCTGAAGCAGTGCTAATTTTTGATAGCGAAGAGCGAGTCCAGGTGACTAACAAAGCTGCCAAAAACATGATGGGGCTAGATTCTGATAGCTTGATCGGGCTGCCGTTTTCGCAAGTGTTGCAAGCAGATGAAATCAATTCGAGTATTAGCCTTCTGTTGCAACAGGGGCTAACCTGGGCTGGTGAATGCCATGTAAATGCAGAGGATAACCAATGTTGTGCAGTTTGGCTTAACGTTTCATCAATCCTTAATGCCAACGGCGATGCGACTCACTATGTGGTGGTATTTTCTGATATTACTGAGCGAAAGCGTACTGAAGCCGACTTACGTCGATTAGCTAATTATGATGTGTTAACCGGATTACCCAACCGATCATTGCTCTCAAGTAAACTGGCTCAATCTGTATATCAGTCTGAAAAAGACGGTAGTAATTTAGCTCTACTATTTTTGGATCTTGATAGGTTCAAACATGTTAATGACTCCTATGGGCACAGCATGGGGGACGCTCTATTAGTTGAGGCGTCGAACCGCTTGCAGGCATTAATTGCAGACGAGCATGTATTGTGCCGCTTTGGTGGTGATGAGTTTGTTATCTTGCTGCGTAATAGTCCTGATGTGGATATGATCAATCACCTTTGCGAGCAGCTTTTGGCAAGTATAGAGTTGCCTTTTGAGCTTTATGGTCGAGAGTTTTATATCTCAACCAGTATCGGTGTCAGTTTGTGGCCAGAGGATGCCAAGCAACCTGAAGCGTTAATCAAGAATGCCGACTTGGCTATGTATCATGCTAAGGAAGAGGGTAAGGGTAAGTTTAAGTACTATTCTGTGGAGCGTAATGCCGAAGCGCTGTATCACCTTCGCCTTGAAGCGGATCTACGCAAGGCCATAGAGCGCAATGAGTTAGAGTTACACTTTCAGCCTCAGATAGATATCCTACAAAATGATAAATTGGTTGGAGTTGAGGCGTTACTGCGCTGGAACCACCCAAAAGAAGGCTTTGTTCGCCCCGATATCTTTATCAAAGTTGCAGAGGCCTGTGGTCTTATTGTAGACATAGATCGCTGGGTGATGCGTGAAGCCTGCATTCATGGCGCGCGCTGGGCCAAGCAATTAGTCGAGCCTATTAATGTATCGGTGAATGTTTCTGCACTGCATTTTCGTCAGCCCGATTTTATTAAAGGAGTAGAGCAGATCGTCGCTGAAACTAATATGCCTGCGGCGGCGCTATCATTAGAGATCACCGAAGGCGTGTTGATGAAAGAGCTTAAGGTGGCCAAGCAGCATCTTAAACAGCTTAAGACATTAGGGATTGATGTTGCGATTGATGATTTTGGTACTGGTTATTCATCATTGGCTTACCTGCGCCACTTTGAGGTTAACACCCTAAAAATAGATCGTTCTTTTCTTATTGATATCGCCACTAATAAGGCGGATCAAGCGATCGCCAGTAGTATTATAGAGCTCGCTAGAAACCTTAAGCTAGATGTCGTTGCTGAAGGAGTTGAAACTCATGAGCAGTTGGAACAGGTCTTTAGTCGCGGTTGTTATGTCATTCAAGGCTATTACTTTGCTAAGCCTATGCCGCTTGCCGAAATAGAGTCATACATGGGATTAAATCAAGCGTTAAGTGTAGAAGTTTAAATACACGTCTATTTATCTATCCCCACCATTACTTGCGTATAGCCACTAAATAAAATACGTTAATACATTATTAGAAGAGTCGAATAAGTCATTATGATACATAGAATTATTATTCTTTGTTTAGCCATCAGTTGCCCCTATTTCTCCGTAGCTGAAGAGCGCCCAAAAATCGGTTTAGTCTTGAGCGGCGGTGGTGCAAAGGGCGCTGCCCATATTGGGGTGCTTAAAGTCCTCGAAGAGAAGCAGATCCCCATCGATTATATAACGGGCACCAGTATTGGGGCTTATGTGGGGGGGATGTATGCGTTGGGGTATAGCGCTGCTGAAATCGAAGCCATCATGATGAATACCAATTGGGATAAAGGCTACTCCGATACCATTCCACGTGAAGCATTAAGTTATCGTGATAAAGAGACGCGTGATCAGTTCAATATACCCATTAATGTCGGCTATAGCGATGAGCAGGTGAAAATGCCTGCTGGCCTGCTTCGAGGCCAGTCTATGTCACAACTATTACGCAGTTCGACTAACCTGGTGCAGCAGTTTGGTGACTTTAATGATCTATCGATCCCCTATCGAGCCGTGGCGACCAATTTAGCCACTAGCGAGCCTGTAGTGCTAACCTCGGGTAGTATCGTTGCGGCAATGCAAGCCTCTGCATCGGTACCTGGTGCGCTGCAACCTGCAGTGATTGACGGGAAACTATTAGTCGATGGCGGTATTGCTAATAATATGCCTGTAGATGTTGTTAAAGCGATGGGGGCTGATATTGTTATTGCGGTTGATATTGGTTCGCCATTAATGGGGCAAACTGAGCTTAGCAGCACAGTTGCAGTCCTTAATCAGCTTTCCACTATTTTGACCAATGCCAGTTCTGATAGACAAAAAGCGCTGTTAACCGAGCACGATATTTTGATCCGTCCTAATATCGGCGAACTCAGTACAACTGACTTCAGCATTATGCCTATTGCGCTACCATTAGGCGAAATAGCTGCGCGACAACAGAGCGATAAGCTTGAGCTTTACAGTGTCGGGAAGCAAGATTACCAGCAGCATATCGCAACTAAAAAAACGAAGAGACAACAATGGCTAGCTGATATCGACAGACCGCTAATCAAAATCATTTATAACAATGACTCCAAGGTCAGCGAGAAGCTACTGGCTGATAACCTAGAATTGAATGTGGGCGAACCTGTTAGCGTTAAAGCATTAGAAGCTGGCTTAGATAGAGTTTATGCGCTGGATAAGTTTGAACGTGTAGATGCCGAATTTACCGATACCGAAGATGGGCGAGTGTTAACTGTTAGCACCAAGGCAAAATCTTGGGGGCCTAATTACTTTCAGCTGGGTTTCAGTTGGGAAG
Organism: Shewanella sp. 30m-14; assembly: GCF_052977125.1. Classification (NCBI taxonomy): domain Bacteria; kingdom Pseudomonadati; phylum Pseudomonadota; class Gammaproteobacteria; order Alteromonadales; family Shewanellaceae; genus Shewanella; species Shewanella sp. 30m-14. Next base: position 24,449 of record NZ_JBRILW010000014.1, read on the forward strand.
ATGATTTTAGCTTAGATTCCGTTATCTCTCTGGATATGGCCTATACCATGACAGATCTCACTGAAAATGGCGGGGAATGGCGCAATGAGGTCTCTTTCGGTTTTGATAAATTAATCGCCTCTGAGTTTTATCAACCGCTTGAAAAAGATCAGAGTTTCTTTAGTCGGGCGCGGGTTGAGTATGAGCTTAAAGATTGGGGCTTTTTTGAAAACAACAATCGTGTTTTAGAGCTAAGGCAAACGGCATATCGAACCGAGATAGGCATAGGTATGAATTACACTCAAAACGGCATGGTAGAGGTGGGTCTGCTAGGCGAAATGGGTGATTTAGAAAATGATGCTTGGGGTTTTGGTAAAGTCGATTACGACGGCTACGGTGGCTATTTCAAATTTGCCTATGATGATTTAAACAGTATTAATTTCCCGACATCAGGTAATCGTTTTACCTTCAATGTGTATATGCGAAAAGAAAGTTACGAGCTTGATGGTGTTAGTGATTCTTCTGATTTTTCTATGCAGTACGAAGCCGATTGGCGTGGTGCGGTAGGTGTGGGGAATCATGCGTTTGTGGGTATCGCCTCTTTGGCGACTGTCGACAAAGATGGTGAGTTTACCGTCAACGTATCTGAGCTAGGTGGTTTCTTAAATCTTTCGGGCTATCACAAGAACGCACTCTATGGGGCGCATAAGGTTTTTGGTGCCTTTGTTTACCAGTATGATTTAGGTCGTGACATATTGGGCATGACTGAATATCCGCTTTATCTAGGCACAAGTATCGAGGCGGGTAATGTGTGGAACCAAAAAGATAGCGTGTCGTTAGATGATCTGATTTATGCAGGCAGTTTGTACTTAGGCATTGATACCAGTGTGGGCCCGGCGGCACTGGGTTTCGGCGCGTCTGATGATGGAGAGAAAACGGTATTCCTGTTTATTGGTAAAAATTGGTAGTCGAGGCTAAAACAAACTGAGAGTCAGTAAATAAAGAGGCTATAAGTAAAGAGGCTATAACCTTACGCTGATTGGTATTAGGCGTTAACACAACGCTTGAAACACACAGCTTTAAATACTGCGCTTTAAACACAGTGATATTGATTTTAAGCCCATCGACAGATGGGCTTTTTACTTTTGTATCGCTGACTGTTAACTGTTTGAGAGTGCATTGCTTAACGCGTTGCTAAAAAGTCGGGTAATTCTTCTAGGCTATTTAGTTGTTGGTGGGCAATGACCCATTTGCTCTGCGCCGCGAGTTGCGCTTCAGGAATGGCAATGGTCTGCATATTCGCCGCGCGAGCAGAGATTAATCCATTAAATGAATCTTCTATCGCTAAGCAATTGATGGGATCAATTTTGAGCGCCTCTGCACACTTTAAATAGACTTCTGGATGAGGTTTGCCATGGGCTAAGTGCTCGGCAGAGTAAACTGCTTCAAAGTATGAACCTATCTGTAACCTGTTTAAAACGGCGTGAATGATATCGCTAGAAGAGGAGGTTGCGAGGCCGATTTTTAGCTGATGTTGCTTGCAAGAACGCAATGCATTGACAACGCCAGCCATGGGTTCACCATCACTGGTAATGTGGCGGACCACTTGTTTTACAATCGCGTCGGCAGTACTTTGGTTACTGTAATTTTTCCACGGAAAACGGGCATACCAAAAAGCGACGACTTGATCGATTCTTAGGCCGGTTGTGAGCGTCATATCTTGCATTGAAACGTTTAAACCCAGTTTAGTCATAACCTCAAAAATGGCTATTTGCCAAACAGGTTCGGAGTCGATTAATACGCCATCCATGTCAAAAATGACGGCTTTTAGCTCTGGTGTGCTCATAAGTATCCAATTATGTTCATTATAACTTTGGTGAATATTAGCGGTGAGAATGGCCTATTTAACAAATAATCATACTGCTAACCCTATAATAATCACAGAGTTTTATGTTTAATTATTGCCTCTCAAAACCGTTTTTAATGATCATAAATATCTGATTTATATAATTTAGATCAAGGTTTCACACTATGGTCTAGTTTTCTTTTGCAGCGAATGGCTTTAATGTATAGGCCGAGATGTCGATTGAGTGTTGTTTTACTTTTGCTGAAGTGTGATCCGATTCATACTTTTGTAAAGCTGTAGTATAATAGCGCTCGAAATAAGGGTCGAGCCTGCCGAGCTGTCAGTTTCAATTTGAAGACGAGCAGTTTCGCTGTTAGAACGCCAAACAAAGAGGAAGGTTGCCGTGCTAGAAGCATATCGTAAACACGTCGCAGAACGTGCTTCAGAGGGCGTAGTCCCTAAGCCATTAGATGCCCAACAAGTGGCACAGTTAGTTGAATTGGTAAAGAATCCACCAGCAGGTGAAGAAGCAGTTATTCTTGATCTGTTAGAAAATCGTATCCCACCTGGTGTTGATGAAGCCGCATATGTTAAAGCGGGCTTTCTCGATGCGGTCGCTAAAGGCGAAGTCTCATCTTCTATCTTATCGTCTGAGCGAGCAGTTGAACTGCTAGGCACAATGCAAGGTGGTTACAACATCGAACCACTGATTGCGCAACTTGATAATGAAGCGCAAGCGCCATTAGCCGTTGAAGCGCTATCACACACACTATTAATGTTTGATTCTTTCCACGATGTAGTGGAAAAAATGCAAGCTGGTAATGACTACGCTAAGCAAGTTGTTCATGCTTGGGCCGATGCTAAATGGTTCCTGTCTCGTCCAAAGCTTGCTGAAAAAATCTCTCTGACCGTATTTAAAGTGTCAGGTGAGACCAACACAGACGATCTTTCTCCGGCACCCGATGCATGGTCACGTCCTGATATTCCATTGCACGCACTTGCGATGCTTAAGAATGCGCGTGACGGCATTGTGCCAGATGAAGCTGGCGCTGTTGGTCCAATCAAAGAGATTGAATCATTAAAAACTAAAGGTTTCCCACTTGTATACGTTGGTGACGTAGTGGGTACAGGCTCTTCACGTAAGTCAGCGACTAACTCTGTATTGTGGTTTATGGGTGATGATATCCCTAATGTGCCTAATAAGCGCGCTGGTGGTTTCTGTTTAGGTGGCAAGATTGCGCCAATCTTCTTCAACACCATGGAAGATGCTGGTGCACTACCTATTGAGCTAGATGTGAGCAAGATGGAAATGGGCGATGTTATCGATATCTACCCATATGAAGGCATCGTTAAGCGTCATGGCACTGATGAAGTTATCTCTGAGTTCTCGCTAAAGACTGACGTGTTGTTGGATGAGGTTCGTGCAGGTGGTCGTATCCCACTTATCATCGGTCGTGGTCTAACAGACCGTGCTCGTGAAACATTAAACCTTGAAGCATCTGCTGAGTTTGTACGTCCACAAGATGTGGCAGACACTGGTAAGGGTTATACCCTTGCACAGAAGATGGTTGGTAAAGCGTGTGGTGTTAGCGGTATTCGTCCAGGCCAATACTGTGAGCCAAAGATGAGCTCTGTAGGCTCGCAAGATACTACTGGCCCTATGACACGTGATGAGCTTAAAGATCTTGCATGTCTTGGTTTTAGCGCTGATTTGACTATGCAGTCTTTCTGTCACACAGCGGCTTATCCTAAGCCTATTGATGTGAACACTCACCACACACTGCCAGATTTTATTATGAATCGCGGCGGTGTTGCGCTGCGTCCTGGTGACGGTGTTATTCACTCTTGGTTAAACCGTATGCTACTACCTGATACCGTAGGTACAGGTGGTGACTCACATACTCGTTTCCCTATTGGTATTTCATTCCCTGCCGGTTCAGGTCTTGTGGCATTCGCTGCTGCAACCGGTGTGATGCCGCTTGATATGCCAGAATCAATCTTGGTTCGCTTTAAAGGTGAGATGCAGCCTGGTATCACGCTACGTGATTTGGTACATGCTATCCCGCATAAAGCGATTGAAATGGGTCTGTTGACTGTTGAGAAGAAAGGCAAGATCAATGCTTTCTCTGGTCGCGTCCTTGAGATTGAAGGTCTTGAGCAGCTTAAAGTTGAGCAAGCATTTGAGCTTTCAGATGCATCTGCAGAGCGTAGTGCTGCAGGCTGTACCATTAAGCTTGATAAAGAGCCAATCATTGAATACCTTAACTCAAACATCGTGATGTTAAAGTGGATGATTAGCGAGGGTTACGGTGATCGTCGTACTATCGAGCGCCGGATCACAGCGATGCAAGAGTGGTTGGCTAACCCGGAGCTCATGCAAGCAGACAGCGATGCACAATACGCCGAAATTATCGAAATCGATTTGAACGAAATCAAAGAACCGATTCTTTGTGCGCCAAACGATCCAGATGATGCAGTGCTATTATCTTCAGTGGTTGATACTAAGATTGACGAAGTGTTCGTTGGTTCTTGTATGACGAACATCGGTCATTTCCGTGCAACGGGTAAGATGCTTGATAAGTTTGCTACCACTTTGCCAACACGTTTGTGGATTGCGCCGCCAACTAAGATGGACCGCGACCAGCTAACAGAAGAGGGCTACTACGCAATCTTCGGCCGTGTTGGTGCACGTATTGAGATCCCAGGTTGTTCATTATGTATGGGTAACCAAGCACGTGTTGCTGAAGGTGCTACGGTAGTTTCAACTTCTACACGTAACTTCCCGAACCGTCTAGGTACAGGTGCTAATGTTTACTTAGCATCTGCAGAACTAGCGGCAGTTGCTGCACTACTTGGTCGTTTACCATCACCCGATGAGTATCAGACATACGCTAAAGAGTTAGATGCAACTGCAGCTGACACTTATCGTTACCTGAACTTTGATCAAATTGCGTCGTACACAGCAAAAGCTGATGAAGTGATTTTCCAATCAGCAGTTTAAGCTAGATTGAAGCACTAAAAAGGCCAGCTAATCAGCTGGCCTTTTTGTTGATTCATTTTTATTTTGCTAGAACCTAGAACCTAGAACCTAGAACCTAGAACCTTCTTTGAGTCTTAAGAATGCTTGCTATGCAGCACTTCGAGCAGCTTATCTTCAAGCTCAAAACGTGTTTCCATTGCGTGACCTAAAGATGACAGGTCTTTATCTAAATGAAATAGCACTTGCTCATCATCGGCTTCGGTATATTTGTCATTGAAGTCTAAAGCTGTGTCAGTGGTTTCACTAATCTTGGGTACCAGTTGTTGAGCAAGCGCTTGGCTTGAGCTGCCATTTTTCTCACAGGCGGTCACAACTTGGTTATAGATCTCAAAGTGCCCTTCAGACACATAATCCATTAATTGGCCACAAAACAGCTTTACAGACGCAAAGGCAGGGAGTGATTTTTCAGTTTCCTCATACGGCGGGATCCCAGCAATCTGACAATAGTTAATAAGCAGGTTGCGCCGATTATTTAACCATTGATCTATAAGAGTATTTGAGCCGCCCCATTTTTGTTCGGCTTTCTCTAGCTTTCTTAGCATGATCTTCCCCGTTAAAAATCCATCTCTGTATCTCTAATGTAGGGGACAAATGTGGTTTTGATCAACCATTTTTGAAGGATTTATGAAATGGACATACCAGCGTATGAATTGTGAATGGGGCGTTATAAAATAAAATGCCCAGCGATAGAAATCTATCGCTGGGCGAGTAAAGTTTTTGCGGGCTCGATGCGACGAGCTTCTTGATTGTTCTTGCTAGCGCAGACTTTTTATACCAAAGCTAGCACCTTGGTGCAACTTTTTTCTGTCACATTGGGAGTCATACAGCTTAGGTTAAGCTGAGTTGTGAATCTATTTCACGTTTCTAGTCAAAGCTGTGAACTGTGATTTATAGCCTTAATATTTTACCGATAAAGAAGGCAATAATGTTAACTACCTCAGAATTGACGGAAAATGTCGCGTTGCTTGTCACATTATTTTACGGATTCAGGTTACTTTATTAACGTAAATGCTAAACTACTGCCCCAAGCGGATATCACTATAAGTTTAGGAATCAAGCCAAATGGCAGAATTAAAGAATGATCGTTATTTACGTGCGTTATTAAAACAGCCTGTCGACAGAACTCCTGTCTGGATGATGCGTCAAGCAGGTCGTTATCTTCCAGAATATAAAGCCACCCGCGCAGAAGCTGGCGACTTCATGTCTCTTTGTAAGAACCAAGACCTGGCTTGTGAAGTCACTCTTCAGCCATTACGTCGCTACGATTTAGATGCTGCAATCCTGTTCTCTGACATTTTGACTGTACCCGATGCTATGGGCTTAGGTCTTTACTTCGAAACAGGCGAAGGTCCACGTTTCGAACGCCCTACAGATACTATCGATTCAATCAAAAAGCTTTGCATTCCAGACCCAGAAGATGAGCTTGGTTATGTAATGCGTGCTGTTAGCACCATTCGTCGTGAGCTTAAAGGTGAAGTGCCATTAATCGGTTTCTCTGGCTCACCTTGGACGCTAGCGACTTACATGGTTGAAGGCGGTTCTAGCAAGGCGTTTGAAAAGATTAAGAAGATGGCTTACGAAGAGCCAGCAACTTTGCATATGCTTTTAGATAAGCTAGCAGACTCTGTTACTTTGTACTTGAACGCTCAAGTTGCAAACGGCGCGCAGTCTCTTATGATTTTCGATTCATGGGGTGGTGCACTTTCTCACCATGCATACCGTGAATTCTCACTACGCTACATGCAAAAAATCGTTGATGGCTTAACTCGCCATGCAGACGGTCGCCAAGTACCAGTTACGCTATTTACTAAAGGTGGCGGACTATGGCTTGAGTCAATGGCTGAAACTGGCTGTGACGCACTAGGTCTAGATTGGACTGTTGATATCGGTGATGCACGTCGCCGTGTTGGTCATAAAGTTGCGCTACAAGGTAACATGGACCCATCAGTACTTTACGGAACACCTGAGCGCATCCATCAAGAAGTGGATCAAATCCTTTCTTCTTACGGTGAAGGCACTGGCCATGTATTTAACTTGGGCCACGGTATTCACCAGCATGTTGATCCAGAGCGTGCAGGTTCGTTCATTAACTCAGTGCATGAGTTATCAGGTAAATACCACAAGTAATTAGCTCGCCCACACGCGAATTAATTAACCATTGGTTGGTATAAATAAGGGCTCAGTTTACTGGGCCTTTATTGTTTCTGTTGTTAGCGGATTTTGAGATGAACTCTCAGCTTTATCATTACTTGGTGCCCCACTCACCGTCTTAACAGGCTTTAACTCCAATCTAAATTGGCTACCTTTACCCGGTGTACTGTCAATCTCTATACCACAGCCGAGCAAGGTTAATAGCTGCCTGACTATCGCAAGGCCTATGCCTAATTGCGGTAGAGCACTTTGCTTACCTGTTATATCGAGCGTCCTTTGGTTTAATTGCTTCAGGGCTTGCAGCTCATGCTTATGCATTCCTGAGCCGTTATCACTGACTTGTAGCCACACTTTATCGTTATCGGCAGTCATGGTCGCAATGCTTATTTTTCCTCGCTCTGGAGTATAACGAATAGCATTATCTATTAGATTATTAAGCACCCTTTGTAGCAGCTGTGGATCGGTACTTATCGTTAGCTGCTGTTTATCGACAAAGTCTAGCTCAATCGATTTCGATTTTGCTCTAGGGGCAAAGGTTTGCTGTAACTCCTGCAATAGATTGCTTAGCAAGCAAGCTTGAAACTTTGGTGTTACCTGACCATTTTCAAGCGCGGTTAGCTCAAGTAATTGCCCCAGTAATTGCTGCAGGTGCTGGCCTGAGCGAGCTGCGATCTCAATTAGGTCGCTACTGCGCTCATGTTCAGGCAGTAATAACCAGGTGTCGATATAACCCTGTAGTGAGGTTAGCGGTGTTTTTAAGTCATGAGACAGATGCAACATAAAAGCATGACGCTCTTCTTGTTGGCGATGAATCGCTTGGTGCTGCTCACTTAATGCTGACAATAACGTATTGATATGCTGACTGAGGCGATTGATTTCACTGCTGCCTGAGTATTGGCCTGGTAAAGTGAGGCCATCATTGAGCTTGTGCTTGGCCAGCAAGTTCAGATCATGTTCTAAACGGCTTAATGGTTGGGTAAAAATCTTTAATAACAATATAAAGAGTAAGATGGCAAAAGCGAAGGTGATCACAATGGCGGCCGCCCAAAACTGTGTCGATTGATGCTCGCCAACAATTGATTGCCAGCTATCAAAGTCCTCCCCCCCAATAATCACGTATAGATAGCCAGTTTGTTTGCCTTGAGGGTCAATGAGTTTAGCTGCGGAAAAGATTTTATCTTTGTTGATTGAGCGCGGGTCGGTACCGAGTAAAGGCCGTTTATTACCGTCAATGAAGGTGTTTATGAGTTTTGTATCAACTCGCTGCTGCTTAATCTTTTCTTCACTCGCATCATAAGCGATGACCTGACCTTGATTGTCTAAGGTGTATATTTCAAAGCTAGGGCCTAGCAGCATAAAGTCATGAAAGGCCTCTTTTAATGCAGCGTCGGAGGTCACTCCTTTAGAAAGTAGGGGGTTGATATGCGCCATATGCTCAGCAAGCTCGCGGTGCAGCGATTGTTGAATTTGGTTGCGGCTAAATTCTTGGCTAAACTGCTGCCATTGCCACAGTGCGACAAGTAATATGAGTATGACTAAAGTAGCCGCGAGTAAGATTCGGCTAAATAAGCTTTTCATTGCTTGCCCTCTAAGGTGAGTTATTTAGGACTAAGGTAAGGTTAAGATGCTGCTTGTATTGTGGGTGGAGTAAATTTGTAGCCAACCCCCCAGACCGTTTTAACCAATTTAGAGGTGTGGCTATTACGCGCAAGCTTAGAGCGTAAGCGATTCACATGACTATTCACCGTGTGCTCATAACCTGAATATGAGTAACCCCATACGGCTTCTAATAATTGCATTCTGCTGAACACCTGCTTGGGATGCTGAGCAAGGTACAGCAAGAGGTCGAACTCTCGAGCAGTCAGCTCCAGCACTTCATTAAAAGCAATCACTTCTCGGGTATTACAGTTAATGGTGATGCCATCAAATTCAACTGAGTTTTGCTGTTGTTCCAGTTGTCTTGAGCGCCTTAGCAGGGCTTTAACTCGGGCTCTGAGCTCGAGCACACTAAAAGGTTTTATCAAATAATCATCTGCACCTGACTCGAGCCCGAGCACGATATCGGCTTCAGAGTCTTTAGCGGTTAACATCATGCAAGGTAGGTCGTTTCCGGCCTCACGGAACTGTTGGCATAGGGTGATTGCATCGCCATCGGGTAGCATTCTATCCATGACAATAAGGTCAACGTTAGTTTGCTCTATATGACGTTGTGCTTGTTGCAGCGTGGTGCAATGGATCACATCATGATTCATGCTTTTAAGGTTGAGCATGACGAGTTTTGCTAAGTCTTGCTCATCTTCGAGGAGTAGTATTCGCTTCGATGTTTGATGCTCATTGTTGTTGATTGATCCATTCATGCTTCGCTCCCAAAGGCAGTTGCTTAACAACAAGACCCGCCGATGGAAGCTTTTATTTCGCACTATTATTGGTCACTTTTATAAGTCGTTTACTCTGTGCGATTCACGCGGATTAGCATTACTGGGTTATCAAAGCGATGTGAGGCTGAAAGGACGGAGTCTGCAAGGCCGTCATCACTGCTAATGACTCCAGGGTGAGCGTGAACTTTGTTGGAGTCATCACGTGTGGCATTAAAACCTTCGCCACCATCAGCAGGGCCTGGGATAGTGCCTTTAGCTTCAGTATTCGCTTCAGTACCAGCATCGTAGGCAATCACTCTAAAGCTGATAGACTCATTAACAGCTAAGGCTGTTAAGTCATAACCGGTAAAACCTGCAAAAGCATCGTTAGTGTTAACGAGCATGGTCACTACTGACAGGTCCGCAATCATATCGGCATTAAGACTAATAGAGATCTTCTCACTGGCCCCAGGTAATAATATGCCAGCACCACTTGTCAGCTCAGTGACCACAGCTTCATCGGTTAAGCCACTGGGGTCTCCGGATTCTGCTAATGTTTCTAAAGCAACGCTAGCGCTTTGTCCGCTACTCCATAGCACTGTGTCAACTTGATGGCTAACGACCGCAATTGGCGACATGGGCTGGTTTGCGGTTAAGTTGGTCACTGCAATGCTGTAGCTCTGCATTGTCGGTGTAACTACGGGGGGAGTAATGGGTTCAGGGCTGTCATTATTATTGTCAGAGCAGCCGCCTAGTAATAATGCACCAGCGCTCAACAGTATAAGCCCGTTGTATTTAAGGTTCTTGTTAGGATTATTCATCAGGTATTCTCCTATTTAACCACAACAGTCACTCGAGCTACCGGATTTAACCAGCGGTGTACGCGGCTATCAAGGTCACTCATGCCGCCCTGTAGGTCGGTATCGCCAAGCACGCCTGGGTGAATATGCACCTTATCGTTACTGCTCATACCCATTACACCGGTTGCGTTCATGCCGCCATCACCACCAGGTGCCGCGGGGATCCCTGGAGTACCAGACATGCCACCACCATTAACGACTTCGTCGTTGGCTTCTGTGCCAGCGTCATAGGCATTAAGGGTAAAGGTATAGCTGCCGGCTTCGGTTGGGATTTTCCAGGCATCTAAGCCGACGAAAGCGTCGTTTGTTGGCAGGACCATAGCGGTAATCGATAGGTGAGTCATATCACCTGAATCGAGCATAATGCTGTCGACTTTAGTGCTAGGGGCTAATAGTCCGCCAGCCGGATTGGTCAGCGTAATACCGCCTGCACCTTTTACGGCGGCATCTAAGTCGGCAATATCACCGCCCTCAGCCATTTTTTGTAAGGCAGGAGTTGCCATTTCTCCGGCTTGGAAAAGATGGCTGTCCATATCATGGGCAGCGATAAGCAGCGGGGTGAAATGATTGCCGTGGGTTAAATTAGTGATGCTAATCTCTAACTCAGCCGCTGACACGGGTAGGCTAATAGCGGTACTTAGAATAAGCATTTTAGTGATCTGGTTAAGCTTCATGATAACTCTCCTTTGCAATGTATGGTTCAGTGTGGCAAAGGGATGTCACCTGAATATCTCTCAATTATCACAAAAGTATAACAATTGGTTTTATGCGATAATCAGGGGGAATTTGCCATGAATTTACAGGCTTATTCATGGATTTGTTTAAGAGTTGTCCTTGGTTGGTGTTTTTATCAACGACTGCATCTAAGGTAGGTATTATCTATGATATAAATCGGGTACTTTGCTAGCGCAAACCAAGTCGTGGCCAGAGTTGCTGGTGGGTTTTGAATTAGAGAAGTTGTCTTTAAATGCAAATTAGCAAGAAAGTTGTTTTAATCATTTTTGGGATGAGTATCCCGCTCCTCGTTGCTGCCAGCTTAGCTGGAGTGACATGGCTACATAACGAAGTCGATTCGATTCGCCGTGATGTTATTGAAGCAGAGCTTAAGAGTATTGAGTCGCAAATAAAAAGTGACCTTGAGGTGCTGCAGCGAGCACTAGAGGCTCAGCCGATGCTGTCAGCCTCAGCCGTTAATTCGGCAGCTTCTGCATGGCCAAAGCTGGCACAATTTAGCGACCTGCAGTTATCCCCGGTAGTAGACGGGTATGTTGACTTGGATGATGGCGCTAACAAAGCCAGATTAAATCTACCTGCTGAACTACTTGCGAACCCGCAGGAAAACACAGGACTCTACTATGACGCACAACATAGGCAGGGTTATTTTATAAGCTTGCTGGCGGCGTCGGGTTCTCAGCGTTTACTTTTGAGCCGTAAGCTAACAGATGCATATTTAGCAAATTTAGACTTGAGCGATTTTGTTACCCAGATTAAATTGGCACCGGGAAGCGCACAAGCCGGGCTGCTACTAACAGATGATACAGTGACCGCCAATACAGTGACCGCCGAATTGAGTATGCCAAGCCTACTAGCTCAATCGCCAGCGCATCTTACAATTACCTTCTCTAATCACTTTTTCTCTCGCGTGGTATTGCAATATAGCTTGTTCACATTGAGCCTATTGGGTTTATCTATCATCTTGTTATTAGGTGTATTCTTTTGGCTTAGGTTAGGGGTATTTAAGCCCTTTGAGCGCTTTGCTAAACAACTTAACGCTATCGACTTTACTTCAAGGGAAAGGGCACTGATAAGCAGTGACGGCCATGGCGAGTTTAGCCAGATATCAAGCGACATTAACCAACTATTATCTCGGGTATATCAACAAGAAAGGCAATCTAAGATCACCTTAGAGTCAATTGCAGAAGCGGTCATTTTGATCGATATTGATACCAGAGTGAGTTATCTCAACCCTTATGGCGAACGCTTGCTAAAAGTGAGTAATGAGCAGGCGCGAGGCAAAAGCCTGGATGAATTGTTAGCAGGTCATAAAGGCTTGAGCGATACCTTAGTTGCTTTTATGCAAGGCGGTAGTCTACGTGTGGAGTCCACGCAGCTTAGACTAGACATTGATACACCTAAGCTAATGAGTGGCAAATTCAGCAATTTATCAGACTACTCTGGCCGCATTATTGGCGCAGTGATTGTGCTACGAGATACCACCGATGAAGCGCTACTCAAACAGCGATTGCAGCGCAGAGTTCATTTTGACTCTATGACCGGGCTGCTTAATCGTGGTGCATTTGAGCAGCAATTTATTCGTTATGTGCAATCGTCCAAAACACTGGCAATGGTATGTCTGGATCTGGAACAATTTAAGCTTATCAATGAGTCATGCGGTCATAGCGTTGGCGATAAAATGCTTGATAACGTTGCTAAAGCTATTGGCTCTTGCTTATTCAAAGGTGAATTATTAGGGCGTTTAGGTGGCGATGAATTTGGCTTAGTGATTAAAGACTGCTCGGCCCTTGAAGTGGCTAAGTTGATTAAGAAGATCATTGTCAGCGTGGGTAGCCAAGAGGTGACACATAACGATACGCACTACCGCGTTGGTGTGAGTGCTGGCGTAGCCTTGTCACGCTTTGATCAACAAACGGATCTTTTAGAGCTACTAAAAGATGCCGATATCGCCTGCCATGCTGCTAAATGCAAGGGCAGTAACCAAGTGCACTTTTATGACAGCCGCGACAAAGACTTAAGCTATCAACGTAATGCATCTAAGTGGGCGGTTAGAATTGTACAGGCGATTGAGCACAATGAACTGGTTCTTTACTATCAAAAGATAAAATGTCTTTCCTCTCACAGTCGTAGACAGCGTCTTGAGGTGTTACTGCGGATCCAAGAGCCGGGCGGGAGAGTTTTGCCTCCTGCACAATTTATTGCTGCTGCAGAGCGCTTTAAGTTAATTGTTGATGTCGATAAAGAGGTCATCAGAAAGACTTTTCTGTGGTTATCTTTAAATGAACCGCTTTGGGATGATCACTGTCTATCGATTAATTTGTCAGGTAATAGCCTTGGCGCTGAAGGCATGGTCGACTTTATCCTTAAGCAACAAAAGCGTTTTGGGATCCCGAGCAGTTGTATTTGCTTTGAGATCACCGAAACAAGTGCTATCCAAAATCGTAGTCGTGCGATGAAGATGTTGTTAGATCTGCGAAAGCGTGGCTTTGCTTTTGCACTGGATGATTTTGGTAGCGGGTTTGCATCCTATGGTTACCTCAAAGAGATGCCTGTCGACTACGTTAAGATAGACGGCTGCTTTGTAAAAAACTTAGTCAGCAATGCCAAAGACTACGCCATTGTAAAATCGATTAACGATGTCTGCCGAGTGATGGGAATCGAAACGATCGCAGAATTTGTGGAAAACCAAGAGATTATCGATCAACTCGAAATCATTGGGATTAACTATGCCCAAGGTTACGGTATTGGCCGACCTCAAGCATTAGAGTCCTATCAAACAGAACCCGCCCCAGAAAAACTGATGGTTTAAAATCGCGATCACTTTAAAAGAGTGATGGTTTAAAAGAGTTATTTGCGATTGGGGTAATTATGTGTGAGCTTTAACACTTAAATATAAACTCTCGAGTGTTAGGTGATATATGCAAATCTTTAATGACAAAGTTATTATCATCACCGGGGCATCGGAAGGTATAGGGCGAGCATTAGCCATAGAACTTGCTCCTTATGGCTGTAAACTGGTGCTCTGTGCCCGTAATCTTGAGCGACTGAACTCGTTAGCCGAGGAAGTGGCAGAACTCGGCCAACCCCCATTGGTGCATGTGGCAGACCTTTCAGAACAAAGCCAATGCTCAGGTTTAATCAAAGCCTGTATCGCTCATTTTGGCAAGCTAGATATCTTAGTCAACAACGCGGGAATGACCATGTGGTCACGTTTTGATGAGCTGCAAGACTTGAGCGTTATATCGCAGATCATGCAGGTAAACTATCTGGGTCCGGTTTATCTCACCCACGCAGCAATTCCCTATTTAAAGCAAACCCAAGGACAGATAGTGGCCGTTGCCTCGTTAACGGGGATGACCGGTGTGCCTGCGCGTTCGGGGTATGCGGCTTCAAAGCACGCTGTTATTGGTTTTTTTGATTCGCTAAGAATTGAGCTAAATGATAATGATGTTGCAGTAACCGTGATTTGCCCAGATTTTGTGGTAAGCCAAACCCATAAGCGTGCACTCGATGCCAAAGGGCAGCCTTTAGGTAAAACACCGATGCAGGAGGCTAAAATCATGACTGCACAGAAGTGCGCGCAGCTGATGATACCGGCGATAGCAAACAGAAAGCGTCAGCTAATCACCTCGTTTAGAGGAAAAATAGGTCGTTTCTTTAAAATTATCGCCCCAGAGCTAATTGATAAAATTGCACGAAGGGCGATAGAGTCTGGTCGCTAGTGTGCGGCGCAGTATACGAAAGGTTATTTATTGAGGTGTTTTACAATTGCAGCCGCCGCTTCAGCTTTAGTCGCTTTCTCGTTACTGGTCTCAATGTGAGCCGTGGCGCTGTGCCCCGTCATCTCTTCAGCAATATGCAGCCAGTCTGGGTGCCAGTAAAAAGATGAGCCTGATAGCGTGTCCCAGTTATGAACACCTGATGTTTCGCCTTGATAGATAAGATCGCCAATTGAATATGCCATTGTTAACCCCTGATATTTAAGTTTAAGTTTTAGTAAAATCGATACCAATCTATATTGAGTTGGTTTGAACTGATGTTATTGTTTACGATTTGATCTGTTATTGCCCATAGAGTGCGCTAACAGATACTGACTTTATGTAACCTATGTCACAAAACCTTAGATTGGTTTACGCGGATTGGGATGTTACTTAAGTTACAGCATAACGCCTAAAAGACGTTACAGAATTAGTTAGGTTTCTCATCTATACCGCTCTATAACCATCGAAGCCATATTGTGCAAAAAAGAGCCCAGTGAAACTGGGCTTAGTAGTAGGTTATTAGTTATTAGTGAGATCAAGATTGATTAACCACCAGGCCCTAGATTGAATATCACCAGCTTCAATAACACCACCGCTTCGGTAGGGCTTAGCAAAATGTACGAGCACGATTGGAGAGCCCATCTGATAACGTCCAGATTGGGTAAACCAAGCATTGAAAGCATCATCTTTATTGAGGCTTATCGTGACTTCTGAGCTGGTGGGTTGTGTTAGCCCTGGGCAGGTATAAATCGCCTTAGAATTAATAGGGTAAGCAATTTGGCTTCCGTCACTGCAATGGCTGGTCTTTTGCAGCCTTAAAGTGATCAAGGTGCAACCTTTGTAGTTAACCGGATCTTTGCAGACTTGAGCTATCATCGTTGAGTAGCCACCACCTTGATCTCCGAGAGTATGGTTTGTTAACTCGCCTCTGCCACCAAAAACGGTGAAGTAAGAAACCTCATTGGCCGCGATATCAATAGGAGAGATAATTTGTTTATCACTTCCATCAAAGCTGATACTTGCTTCTTCACCTAAGCCTGCTTCTATTGGAGAAATAAAAACTTTATAGGTAGCGGAAGTAGGCTGGTAATTTTGGCCGCCATCGTCAGTTACATTGACATCAAAATAGTCATTTTCTAGCGATTTTGGGTAGCTGTGTATCGTGATTTCACCGTTGGGTGCGAGATCTACAAGCTCTGGCGATACTGGTGTGGCAAAAGCATAGCTTAATTTACCAAATTGGCTTGCGACAGCGGGTGCTTTAACTCGGCGATCAGGGTAGAACACTACATTTATAATATTGTTCTCAAGCTCTAGGCCTGGATGCTTGGCTTTTTCAATATTGACATTGAACTGACGAATAGTGCGTTCAAAGTTTCGGCTTTGCTCTATTACGCTAATTTGAGCAAGACCGGCTCCATTTACTGCGAGCACACCAGTTGTCGGATCTACGCTGACAATATGACTGTTTTGAGAGGCGGTGTAATAGCTGATATGACTATTTAGAGCTCGACCTGATATAACAGGAGCAGGGATGGTGGCATCGATAGCAAAGGGTTTACTCATAAACGCAGTTGCAAGTGCTAGGTCAGTATTTTCATCAGCTTTATCGATGATGACATTGAACTCTGCTTTTTGTGAGACATGCCCAGCATCTCCTTTGTCGGTCACAATGAAAGTTGCAGAGCCTGCATTATTAATTGTGAAGGTTCGTGCTAGTTCGTTTATCGTGATGACATCACTTTCTCCATACTTAAGTTGCCACTCTAGTTGGCCAATACCACCAGAAATTGGTATATCAAATGTATTTCCTGTTGAATATGGAACTCGCACGGATGAAATTGATAATGTGCCATTGAGTGGCGAGACATCTACATAAAAACGTTCTGTGGCGGGAGCAAAATACTCATCGCCCGAATCGATAGCTGTTATCCACCCGCGACCAGCTCCCACTATGGTAATGGCTCCAGTATCGGCATTTTGCTTAAAGACTCCATCGCTTCCATTATCTATGCTAAAGCTCACACTGCCTTTGTGATTGATCACCTGTGGAGTAAAAGTCGCATTGGCTGCATAGTCGACTCGGGTATTCGCTAGAATAAGATCGCTATTAGTTTGCTTGTCGACAGTAACTGTAAAATTCTGCTGCTGGTTAGCCCAGAACTCTCCGCCATCATCTGTGATGATAACTTCAACAGTTCCAGGCTTAAATACTGTCATTGATCCCGTATTTACATCGATAGAGATAACATCTTGTGGGCTACTATCGCTTAAGGCATAAGCTAACTGACCATGACCGCCTATGACTTGAGGTTGAATAGTTTGATTCTGTTGGTAACGGCTCTGGATATCTAAACTGTTTAGAGAGTTGCTATTGATACGTGTGACTTCAACATTAATTTCGCGACTTTCAGCTAGGTAGTTTTGGTTGCCAGCGTCGTTAATCGTCACCTGTGTTTTACCTACCCCAATAAAACTAAAAGTCCCTTTTTCAGCATCAATAATATTGATGATATCGGGATTTGCATTTTCTGAGAGGGAAAAAGATTGTTTACCCTTAGCGCCTGTCACTTTAATGGTTTTTTGAGCATCTGCATTATAGGCCGCAGAGATATCTGCAACTTGTAGTTCAAGGTTCTTCGCTGGATTGATTTGCACTTTAAAACGCTGAGTTGCAACGGTTTGGTGATATTGTGGAGCATGTTGGATGACTTTGATCTCAGCTGCACCAGCGCCAATAATACTCATTTCACCACTTGCTTCATCTATTTGCACCACATGGTTATTTGTAGCATCTACTAGAGAGTAATGAATGTTTTCAGTTGGAGAGCCGCGGTATACCGGAAGTAGTTTTGCTCCCAATAGGAAAGGTTTATCAATGACATCTGAAAATTGCGCAAATTCAGTAGCCGCGGATTCAATGGTCACTTTAAATTGTTGGGTATCCGCTTGATAGTTACGTCCACCGCTGTCAGTGACATCGACCAATACGCTGCCACTGCCCCAAATCAGCAATTCACCAGCAGGTTCAATCAGTATAACTTGATCGCTTTGATCAGCGCTTAGCGCATACTCGAGTTCGCCAAGAGCACCATTTACGTTGACTTGATGACTTGCAGCTGCTTGGTAAGGAAAGCTTAGATTGTTAGTCACTAGAGGTGGTCGAGGGGCTTTGCCGATAGTGACATTGAAGCGAGTGCTTGCTGGTAAGTATTGCGCGTTACCAGGATCATTGGCAATGACTTCAGTACTGCCTGCATTGAGGATTATCAGACTACGCTTATCTGCTGAGATCTGTAACACATCATCTGGGGCGCTATCAACGAGTTGATAACTGATATTTCCGAATGCTCCTACGATATCAGGAGTGATAGCGCCATGATGTGAAAATGTTCTTGTAATATCAATGGCTGTAATAGGTGGATGAGTTTCTTTCTGTGGTAGCGGTTCTGTTGAATCTGACTCACCACCTCCACAGGCAGTAAGTAAGAAAAGTAACAACAGATTTAGGTACTTCATAGTGCTTCCAGCTTAAAATTGAAGCGCGAGTATACATATGTGAGCAATATGCTGCAATTGGTTGGTTAACTGTTATTTTGTGCTGTCAGTTTGCTTTTTGATGGTTGTAAGTTTTTTTATGCGGGGTAAAAGTTGCATATAAAAACAATGTTTTAGCTTAGGTTATGAACAATATGAAAAAGTTGTCGATACATTTGTAATCGAAAGGTTTGTTTATGCAGTTGGTGTGCATTTTAATGTAAGCGGGCCTAGATCCCACTTTTCACTTTCTTATATTTTAGGCCGATGAGTGACATACAAATTCAGAGTGGCAGGGCAAGTGACTGAGGCTTGATATCTGTTTAGCCTTAGATATTGACTCTAGCGTTAGCTTAGTAGGCGATAATAACCGTCATCTCCATTTTGGTAGTCCATGAAAAAAGCCCTGTATTAACAGGGCGTTGAATAGCTGTAAACGAGATGGCTAATTAGCCTTCGCCATTTTTACGGGCCATTACTCGGTAAGCAATGTCTGTTCTACAGGAGAATAGAGTTACTTAGCTTTCGCTATTTTCACGGCCCATTACTCGGTAAGCAATGTCTGCTCTACAAGAGAATAGAGTTACTTAGCTTTCGCTATTTTCACGGGCCATTACTCGGTAAGCAATGTCTGTTCTACAAGAGAATAGAGTTACTTAGCTTTCGCTATTTTCACGGCCCATTACTCGGTAAGCAATGTCTGTTCTACAAGAGAATAGAGTTACTTAGCTTTCGCTATTTTCACGAGCTATTGCGCGGTAAGCAATATCTGTGCGGAAGTAAACGTCATCCCAATGGATAGACTCAACTAAGTTGTAAGCATCTTGCTGTGCTTCGGTAACCGTGTTGCCCAGTGCGGTAGCACACAATACGCGGCCGCCGTTAGTGACTACGTGACCATTTTCCATACTCGTTCCTGCATGGAAAACTTTTGCATTATTGTTACCTAAGGTTAGCCCTTCAATCACGTCATGCTTGCGGTAAGCGTCTGGATAGCCACCTGCCGCCATCACCACACCCACAGCTGCGCGTGAATCAAACTCGGCAGTGACTTGATCAAGCTCGCCGCGAGTTGATGCTAAACAAAGCTCAACTAAGTCAGATTTCAAACGCATCATAATCGGTTGGGTTTCTGGATCGCCAAAGCGGCAGTTGTACTCAAGTACTTTTGCGCTGCCATCTGGAGAAATCATCAGGCCTGCGTATAAGAAACCAGTGTAAACATTACCTTCATCCGCCATGCCATCAACGGTTGGGCGAATTACATTCTCGATAGTCCAATCGTGAACCGCTTGAGTCACAACGGGGGCTGGTGAATATGCCCCCATGCCGCCAGTGTTTGGCCCATGGTCACCATTGTCACGTGCTTTATGGTCTTGGCTGCTGGCCATAGCAAGAATGTTCTTACCATCCACCATCACGATGAAGCTGGCTTCTTCGCCTTTTAAGAACTCTTCAACCACAACCCGTGAGCCCGCTTCGCCAAACTTGTTACCCGCTAGCATATCTTCGATTGCTGCATCAGCTTCGCTTTGATCTGCCGCAATGATAACGCCTTTACCCGCCGCTAGGCCATCAGCCTTAATGACAATCGGGAAACCAGTCAGGGCTGTTACTTGCTTGACATAGGCTTTAGCTGGTTTTATCTCAGTAAAGTTTGAGTAGGCCGCTGTAGGAATATTGTGGCGAGCCAAGAAGTCTTTAGTGAAGGCTTTAGAAGATTCAAGCTGCGCAGCCCCTTTGGTTGGGCCGAAGATTGGCAAGCCTGCTTCATTGAAGGCATCAACCACACCAAGTGCTAATGGCACTTCTGGGCCCACTATTGTGATAGCTACTTTTTGCTCTGTGGCGAAGGCAACTAATGCCGAGATCTCTTCAACATTAATCGCTACGTTTTCAAGCTTTGGCTCTAATGCAGTACCTGCATTACCCGGCGCTACAAATACCGTTTCAACTTGCGTCGATTGTGCAGCCTTCCATGCCAATGCATGTTCGCGACCGCCGCCACCTATAATCAATACTTTCATATCTTTACCTTTTATAGCTGCGCCATTCTTCCTATCTCTGCATCAAGCATGCTCACGTATTGGCATACGCTGCGCGTGCTTTCTTTGACCTAGAAAAAATGGCTTGCTCTAAACGTTAAATATTAATTTTGTTAATGCGCGAATAAAGCCCTTTATTCGCGCAAACCAATTAATGACGGAAGTGACGCATACCGGTAAATACCATTGCCATGCCGTGCTCGTCTGCTGCTGCAATGATCTCTTCATCGCGGATTGAGCCGCCTGGCTGGATGATACAGCTGATGCCAGCTTCTGCTGCAGCATCAATACCATCACGGAATGGGAAAAATGCATCTGATGCCATTACTGAGTTTTGCACTTCTAGGCCTTCGTCAGCGGCTTTGATACCAGCAACTTTAGCACTGTATACGCGGCTCATTTGGCCTGCTCCGACACCGATAGTCATGCTGTTTTTTGCGTAGACAATCGCGTTTGATTTTACAAACTTAGCCACTTTCCAGCAGAACATTAAGTCTTTCATTTCGCTAGCGGTTGGCTGACGTTTAGAAACGACTTTAACGTCATCCAAATCTACCATGCCTTGGTCACGGTCTTGCAGCAGTAAGCCGCCATTAACGCGCTTATAGTCTAGACTGGTGGTTTTGCTTGTCCACTGTCCACACTCAAGTAAACGCACATTAGCTTTAGCTGCAATAACGTCACGTGCAGCCTGGCTGACTTTAGGCGCAATGATGACTTCGACAAATTGACGCTCAACAATCGCACTTGCTGTTGCTGCATCTAGCTCGCCGTTAAAGGCGATGATGCCACCAAAGGCTGAGGTTGGGTCAGTTTGGAATGCACGGTTGTAGGCTTCTAGTAGATTTTCACCAATAGCAACGCCACAAGGGTTAGCGTGCTTAACAATCACACATGCTGGCTCATCGAACTCTTTTACGCACTCAAGTGCGGAGTCTGTATCGGCGATGTTGTTGTATGAAAGTGCTTTACCTTGCAGTTGAACTGCAGTGGCAACAGAGGCTTCATCGAGATTAGTATCAACGTAGAAAGCGGCTGTTTGATGGCTGTTTTCGCCATAGCGCAGGTCCTGCTTTTTTACTAACTGGGTGTTGTAGGTGCGTGGGAACTTAGAATCTTCGTGACACTCATCTTTGCTGTGCGCAGGCACTTTAGTACCGAAGTAGTTAGCTATCATGCCATCGTACGCGGCAGTATGCTCAAACGCGGCAATCGCTAGGTCAAAACGAGTTTCAAGTGTGGTGCTACCTTCGTTCGCTTGCATCTCGGCAATCACGCGGCCGTAGTCGTTAGCGTTAACGATAATGGTAGTGTCTTTGTGGTTTTTAGCTGTAGAGCGAACCATGGTTGGGCCGCCAATATCGATGTTCTCGATAGCGTCAGCTAAGGTGCAGCCTTCTGCCGCAACAGTCGCTGCAAATGGGTACAAGTTAACCGCAACCAAATCGATTGGCTTGATGTTGTTTTGTTCCATTACGATTTCGTCGATACCGCGACGCGCTAAAATGCCGCCATGCACTTTAGGGTGCAGGGTTTTAACGCGGCCATCCATGATCTCTGGGTGACCAGTATAGTCAGATACTTCAATGACTGGCACACCATTATCAGCCAACAGGCGTGCGGTGCCACCTGTAGAAAGTAGCTCAACACCTTGAGCATGCAGCGCTTGTGCAAACTCTAAGATTCCGGTTTTATCTGAAACGCTTAACAGCGCGCGACGAATAGGTCTGGCATTATTCATTGTAGGTACAGGGTCCAGTAGTTATTTTTAAGGATCTTTCGGAAAACAGAACAGTCTCGCGCCTTTGTGGCCTACACTGCTTTCCAAAAGCCCCTCAATATTTTTTACCCCTCGTCACGGCGCGCATATTTTAACGTAAATTTACACTCGACAGTGTTTTTTTCTGCGCGATTTCACAATACGTTCAGCAGAACAAGCTTTAGTGTTTTTTAAAGCGCAGAATAAGTCTTGACCTTGGATACAACTCCAAGGTTTATACTCGACAAAATCAAAAGGTTTAAGCGGGCTATTTTTGCTTTTTATCTTTTGATGTTGAGATTAAATTTAAAACGGAACTGGAGCTAGGCATGTATCGAATTGGTGAGCTTGCACAATTGTGCGAAGTCAAAACAGATACCTTACGTTTTTATGAAAAACATGGTCTTTTGTCGCCATCATCGCGCACCGACTCTGGTTACCGGATCTATACCGAAGCCGATGCAGAGCGATTACGCTTTATTTTACGCGCCAAAGCGGTGGGGTTTACGTTAGCCGAGATCACCGAACTGCTCTCGATTGAGTTAGATAAGTCCAATTGGGCTTGCGCCGATGTGAAGGGATTAGTGGATGACAAACTGGCTAATGTTGAAGCGAAAATTGCCGAGTTAAACCATTTTCAATTGTCGCTACAACGATTGTCCCAAGCCTGTTGTGGTGGCCCTGAAAGCGCTGAACATTGCTCAATACTCGAAGCATTAGAATCGAATACCGACAGCATTCGCTGTGAAAATAATCAGCATAGTCATGGTGAACGTGGGTTCACTAAGCACTGTACTAATAAATAAAATACTCAGAATACACGTGAGAAGTCGTTATGTTATTTGAAAACTTTATTGAGTTGTTTCTAGAATCTGCGCCATGGCTATTATTAGGCTTAGTGCTAGCGGGCATGTTGAAAATGTTCGTTCCTATGGCCTGGATGCAAAAGCAGCTTGGCGGCCACGGTTTTAAAACTGTGGTAAAAGCAGCGGTATTGGGCGCGCCTCTACCCTTGTGTTCTTGTGGTGTTATTCCCGCAGCCGTTGGTCTACGTCGTAGCGGTGCATCGAAAGCCGCAACCACTTCATTCTTAGTATCAACGCCTGAAACTGGCGTGGATTCAGTCACCGTGTCTTATGTATTACTGGGTCCATTTATGGCGATAGTCAGACCTATTGCGGCGGTGATTAGTGCTATCGTTGCAGGCTTATTGGTGGGCCGTGATGACGATGATGGTAAACCCGTTGCTAATGCTAATATTAGTGGCGAAGCTAAACAAACTGGTGCCAAAGCAGAGCAAGTAAGCTCATGCTGCAGCAGTAAAAAAGCTGAGGAGCAAGTTGCGCCAGTAGCTTCATGCTGTAGTAGCAAAAAAGCTGAGCCAAAAATTGAAGCGAAAGCTGAGAAAGGCTCGTGCTGCTCAAGTAAAAAAGCCCCAGTAGTGGAAGCTACATCATCATGTTGTAGCAGTAAAAAAACGGACACTTCTAGCCATGAACAGGCTAGTGCTGAAGTCGAGAGCTGCTGTGAATCGACCAGAGATGTGGCCACTGAATTAAAGGGCACCTCTGTTATTGGCCGTATTGGTAAAGGTCTGCATTACGCCGCGACAGATCTAGTTCGAGACACCACGGTTTGGTTGTTGATTGGTTTGTTCTTTGCGGCACTGGTGCAAACCTACGTGCCTGCTGACTTTATGGCAAAGTGGGGCGACGGCATTCTTGCCATGCTAGTGATGGTGCTTATTTCTGTGCCTATGTATATCTGCGCCACGGCCTCAACCCCTATCGCGGCAGGATTGCTCTTAGCGGGGGTTTCACCTGGTGCTGTGTTGGTGTTTATGTTGGCAGGCCCTGCAACCAATATTGCTACTTTAGGCGTGGTCACAAAAGAGTTAGGAAAGCGTGCGCTTTATGGCTATTTGGGCGGAGTCCTAGGCGTCGCCTTAGTGTCGGGTATTTTAGTTAACTATTTAGTTGAGACGTTCGGTTTTGTGGTAATGCCACAAATTGGTGAGCAGCATGAGCTATTGCCGGCTGGTATCGTCTATACCTCGGGTGTGGTACTCGCGATACTGATGGCTAAGGTATTTTTAGATAAGCTACCTAAAAACTGGTGGCGCCGAGACTGCTGCTCATAAATTGCTATAAACAATCTTTGCAGGGAATTGTTTGATAAGGTAAAGGCACTCATTAGAGTGCCTTTTTGTTTTTAGGTCGTACTAAGCTGTTGTAATAAGCTAAAGTTTGGTTACAGTTTTCGAGACAATGAGCCACATGAATAAAAGGAACTGCCATGAACAAAATCCTCACCATACTGCTGCTCAGTATGACCCTTGTTGCTTGCTCAGAGCCATCAAGCCTAGATAGTGACGGTCACTATGTTGAAGGTGTGCACTACCGCGAATTGGCGACCCCTATTCCTGCAAGCAGCGATAATATCTCGGTAACCGAATTTTTTTGGTATGGCTGCCCTCACTGTGAATTGTTCGAAAAACCCCTGCATGATTGGGAAGAAAGTATGGCCGATGGTGTCACTTTAGTGCAATCGCCAGCGGTGTGGAATGAAGCGATGAAGCTACATGCAAAAGTCTTTTTTATTGCCGAGCAGATGCAAAATAAGCAGCAGGTGCATGCTGCACTGTTTAATCAAATCATTGGACTGCGTGAAGTGAAAAGCCTTGCTGAGCAGCAAGCTAAGTTAGCTGATTTTTTAAATGGTTATGGATTATCGGAGCAAGAGTTTATCGGCAAGCTCTATTCGGCTGATATCGTGTCAAAGCTTAAGCATGCTATGCAGCTGATGTCATCGGCAGAAATTCAAGGCACACCCACTATCTTGGTTAATGGCCGTTATATCATTCTCAATGAGTCGGCAAATTCGGCCGAGCAGGTGATGGATATCGCCAGTTATTTAGTTGGACTCGAAAAGGCAAGCTTAGCTAATCGTTAATAAGGTATCACTATGATGGAGGGGTGGAGAGATGCTTAGTCAGTGCAGCGTTGTGCTTAGCCACAGCTTATTTTAGTTGCTAGGCACATTATGGCTGAAGTAAAGGCGACAATTATCTTTGATGGGGTCTGTAATTTATGTGATGGCGCAGTACAGTTTGTTCGGCGCCATGATCCTGAGGAACGCTTTAATTTTGTGGCTTTACAATCAATACAAGGTCAAGCACTGTTAGCTCAGTATCAACTTAGTCACCTTGCACTAGACAGCGTGATTCTTATTAAGCTGGGGCGCTATTATTTACGCAGTGACGCGGTGATTGAAATCGCTAACTCGCTCACTGGCATGGCTGTATTACTGAGGTATCTTCGCTTTTTTCCTAAACCCATTCGCGAAGGCAGTTACAATCTGCTGGCTAAATATCGATATCGACTCTTTGGTAAAAAAAACTCCTGTAACTTGCGTTAATTTCACCTCTTGGTTATTACCTGACAATGGCGGACAGCAAGGCTAAATCGCTTCCATTTTGAGCGATGACCGCGATGGCAAGGGCGCCAACCCACTCAATTTAAGTACGATTAGGCGTGCTTCGCTCATATTATTTATCTAGGGTCTCAAACACTGCAACGGCAAATCAGCCTATTTTTAAGATATTTGCTTGCCTGTATTCATGAAAGGGGCATGACTCTTGCGCCATATTGTCTCGTTCTCCCGTGTGGTCATTAATGGCCAAATAAACAATTTTTAAACTTTATGTTTCCAAAAAGCCTCATTTCTTGACGCTAAGCTTGCTGTAGGGTTGATTGCGTGTGAAAGCATGTATTTTTCAAGTACCTAATTTAATCATTACCATTACTTACGGGTGAGACATAGTGTCCCTGTCTGATGTGTCAAGTTGTCCCTTTCTTCATGTTGCCAACTGTTTGGTGTTTTATTCCGCATTTGCCTGCTGGTTTTCGTTTGGGTGAAATTTAATTCTTTTTTCTTTCTATTTTTATCGGTTTTATTCTGTTGGCTTTTTATTGTGATCTTTGTCGTGTGTTATTAATTGTCCGTATAGCTGACTTTGGGGATAATCAATTTGCATTAAAGAGTCTCTGTTTAGGTTACCGCTAGCTAAAGCAAGCGCAGCTTAGCAGGACAGATAAATGACAAAAAACAAACTACAGCGCCAGATGAGATTATTGGCCTGAGTAGAAAATACTAATTGTGTGAGGGTGATATGGACAGACGACAGTTTTTTAAACTGTGTGCCTGCGGAGCGACCACATCGGCAATATCAGCGCTGGGATTAATGCCCGGCACTGCGATGGCTGCGCCTCGTGAGTATAAGTTGATGAAAGCAAAAGAAACCCGCAATAACTGTTGTTATTGCTCAGTGGGTTGTGGCTTGTTGATGTACAGCCATGGTAGCAACGGTAAAAACGCTGAAAAAGCGATTTTCCACATTGAAGGCGACGCTGACCATCCGGTTAACCGCGGCGCATTGTGTCCTAAAGGTGCCGGTCTAGTCGACTATGTAAATAGCCCTAACCGTAACCATTTTCCTGAAGTGCGTGAGCCAGGCTCTAACGAGTGGAAACGCATTAGTTGGAATGAGGCATTTAGCCGTATCGCGCGCTTGATGAAAGACGACCGCGATGAAAACTTTATTGAAAAAAATAGCGATGGCACCACAGTAAACCGTTGGTTGAGTACCGGCATGATGACTTCATCTGCACAGCCAAATGAAGGTGGTTTTATTACTCACAAGTTTGCTCGTTCTCTTGGCCTAGTGGCCATCGATACTATTGCGCGTAACTGACACTCCCCAACGGTAGCAAGTCTTGCTCCAACATTTGGGCGCGGTGCCATGACCAACCACTGGATCGATATTAAGAACGCTAATGTCGTGGTGATCATGGGCGGTAATGCCGCTGAAGCACATCCTGTCGGTTTCGGTTGGGTTACAGAAGCTATGGAACACAATAACGCCAAATTGGTGGTTGTGGATCCACGTTTTAATCGCAGTGCAGCATTAGCTGACTGCTATGCACCACTTCGTAGTGGTACTGATATCGCATTCCTTTTAGGTCTAAGTCGATACCTCATTGAGACTAAACAAGTTAACTACGAGTATGTCAAAGCGTACACCAACGCTAGCTACATTATTCGCGAAGATTTCGAATTCAATGAAGGCCTATTTAGTGGTTTTGATGACAAGAGTCGCACTTACGACAAGGATTCTTGGTACTACGAATTAGATGAAGATGGTTATGCCAAAGTCGATGAAACATATGAGCACCCACGTTGCGTGTGGAACTTATTAAAGCATCACATTGACCGTTACGACTTTGAAACCGTAAGCAATATTACCGGCACGCCAGTTGAAGATTATGAAAAAGTGTGTGCCTTAATTGGTAGCACGCACGTTCATGACAAGGCGGCGACCTTTATGTATGCGTTGGGCTGGACCCATCACACTAAAGGCGCGCAGAACATCCGTTCTATGGCATTAGTGCAGTTGCTACTGGGTAATATCGGCGTATTGGGTGGTGGTGTTAACGCACTGCGTGGTCACTCAAACGTGCAGGGCGCAACCGACATGGGGCTGCTATGCCAGAACCTGCCTGGTTACTTGAAACTGCCAAATGATAACGATACAGATTTAGCGACATACCTAGATAACTATACGCCTAAGGCGTTGCGTCCTGGCCAAACTAACTACTGGTCTAACTATCCTAAGTTCTTTATCTCGCAAATGAAGAGTTTCTGGGGTGAGAACGCCACGGCGGCCAATAGCTTTGGCTATGACTGGTTACCTAAGTGGGATATTCAGTACGACTTTACTAAACACATCGACATGATGTACCACGGCCAAGTTAACGGTTACTTCATTCAAGGGGTTAACGCGATTAACTCTATGCCGAACCGTAACAAGACCTTAGCGGCATTATGCAAGCTTAAGTACATGGTGGTGATGGATCCGTTAGCGACTGAGACTTCGGTATTCTGGCAAAAAGCAGGTGAGTTCAACGACGTGCAGCCAAGCGACATTCAAACTGAAGTGTTCCGTTTGCCGACAACACTATTTGCTGAAGAAGAAGGTTGTATCGTTAACTCCGGTCGCTGGATGCAGTGGCATTGGAAGGGCGCAAACCCACCAGGCGAGTCTAAGCCAGATGCCGAAATTTTATCTGGCATTTTAATGAAGCTACGTGAGCTTTATAAAGACGAAGGAGGTGTACTGCCTGAGCCGATTGAAGCCGTTAACTGGGGTTACCATAATCCACACTTCCCACATGGCGAAGAAGTGGCAAAAGAGCTTAACGGTATCGACCTTAAAACAGGCAAACAGCTCGATAGCTTTAGCCAGTTAAAAGATGACGGTAGTACGGCTTGTGGCTGCTGGATCTACTCAGGTTGCTGGACTGAAGAAGGCAACATGATGGCGCGTCGTGACAACTCTGATACCTCAGGTAAAGGGATTACGCCGGGTTGGGCATTCTCTTGGCCGTCAAATCGCCGCGTACTATATAACCGCGCATCGTGTGACGTTGATGGTAAGCCTTGGGATCCAAAGCGCGTCATCGTTGAGTGGACTAATGGTAAATGGCATGGCATCGACCAAGGCGACTTCAACATGAAGTTACCGCCAAAAGAGTCGGCGCATCCATTTATTATGCAGCCAGAAGGGGTGGGGCGTTTCTTCGCGTTAAAATTATTAGCCGAAGGACCATTCCCTGAGCATTACGAGCCAATGGAGTCGCCTATCGGTACTAACCCATTGCACCCGAATGTGATCAGCAACCCTGCGGTGCGGATGCTGCCGGGCGTGGCCGAGACTTTAGGTTCGCATACGGAGTTCCCTTATGTGTGCACCACGTACTCATTAACAGAACACTTTAACTTTTGGACGATCCACTGTCGTTTAGCGGCTATCTCTATGCCTGAAACTTTCGTTGAACTCGATGAAATTCTTGCAGAGAAGAAAGGCATTGCTAATGGTGATTGGGTCAAGGTGAGCTCTAAGCGTGGCAGTTTGTTAACTAAAGCGTTAGTCACTAAGCGTCTACAACCACTTAAGGTTCACGGCCAGATGGTACATACGGTTGGCTTACCGCGTCATGGCGGTCATAACGGTCTTACGCGCCGAAGTTATAGCTGTAATGTACTGACCACTGAAGTGGGCGATGCGAATACACAGGTGCCTGAATTTAAAGCATTCCTTGTGGATATCGCTAAGGCTGAGGGAGTTTAATCATGTCTGCTCAAGATATTATTTTAAGCTCTGGTACATCAGAGCTCACCCCTGCAGCGCAGGTACGACGTAAGTTAAGCAAAGTGGCAAAGTTATTCGACGCCACTAAGTGTAACGGTTGTAAAGCGTGTCAGGTTTCGTGTTCTGAATGGAACGACCTTAGAGCACCTGTGGGTAGCTTCCAAGGTTCTTACCAGAACCCAATGGACTTGTCTTCAGAGTGTTGGACACTGATGAAGTATAACGAAATTGAACAGGACAATAAGCTACGTTGGAACTTCACTCATAGCGCCTGTATGCACTGTGATGACCCCGCATGTTTAACGGCTTGTTCAACTAAAGGTGCCATTGTTCAGCATGCTAACGGCATTGTCGATTTTGATTCTGATAAGTGTATCGGTTGTGGTTACTGCGTAGTGGCTTGTCCGTTCGATGTACCAAGACTCGACCCTGTGGATCAAAAAGCCTACAAGTGCACCATGTGTTCAGACCGTCTACAAGTGGGCCAAGAGCCCGCGTGTGTGAAGTCTTGTATCACTGGCGCTTTGAAGTTCGGTACGCGTGAAGACATGTTGTTTATTGCAGATCTTAGAATCAAAGAGCTGCATAAGCGTGGCTTCGTTAATGCCGGCTTATATAACCCAGAAGGTGTGGGCGGTACAGGCATGATGATGATTCTGCATGATATCAATCAACCGCAGAATTATGGCCTACCAGCCGATCCTAAAACGAGTGTGCCAGTTAAGTTATGGCAAGACGTGGTTAAGCCATTGGGTGCGGCGGGCATCATGGCAACAGTTGCTGTTGCGTGTTTACACCGTATCACTGTGGGTCGCAACCTTGTTGAAGAGGACGAGCCAGCACAGTTTGACCACACTCACTCAGATAAGTCAGATAAGGAGTAACGCTCATGCATAAGCAGAATATGATTTTGCGTCATAAGTTGTTCGACCGCATCTGTCACTGGTTTGTGGTTGCAACAGGTTTGGTGACATTCCTAACCGGCTTTGCTTTCTTCTTCCCATCATTTCAATGGTTGGGGTCGATTGCAGGTACGCCGCAAATGGCGCGCTTTGTTCACCCCATTGCCGGCTTGATGATGTGTCTGCCGTTAATGGTGATGCTGGTTCGCTACTACCACCATAACAAGTGGGAAAAGAACGACCTGAAATGGATGTTAGCCATTAAGGATGTGATGTTCGAAAACGAGGACAAGATCCCCGCTATCGGCCATTACAACCCGGGTCAAAAAGTGCTGTTCCGTACCTTTGTGGTGACCTCAATCGCATTGACGATTACCGGCATCATGATGTGGCAGCCTTACTTTGCCCCTTATTTTGAATCAAGCGCCATTGAGTGGGCCATTTTGATTCATGCAGTATCTGCACTGATCATGTTGATCTTTGTGATTGTGCATTTTTGGATGGCGACGTGGGTGGAAGGATCAGTTGCTGGCATGTTGTACGGCTATGTGTCGCGGGCTTGGTGCAAGAAGCATCACCCTAACATGCTAAACGATCCTGAATTAAAGACTAATAAGCAGGAAAAACACTAATTATGAGCACAGCAATACTCGACGCTGACAAGATCCCTGGACAGTCATTGGACATTAAAACCGTGATCGCAGCAGATCCACAGGCCGTTTATCAATTTAGAGCCAAGCGACTTGCAGAGCTAGCTGAAGAATCTGGATTAACAGAATACTTTGGCTTACTCGAGCAGTTAGTTGAGGCACAGCAAAAGGTAGCGGCACTTTACGGTGATGCGGCAAGTAGCTGCTTTGGTCCTAAGCCAACGCTAGATCTCAGCCAAAGCCAACCGATGGCGCAGCAGCACTTTGAGTGGGGAAATTATTGGCAGTCGGTATTGCTGGAGCTAATTAGTGAGCTAATGCCCAAAGTCAGTACTGAGTTACATGGGGTGCTAAAGGAACTCGCTAAGGCTGAAGGGGAGGTATTGCAAGGTTACGCCGAGTCGATGCTTGGCGGACATTTTGCACAAGTCCCTGCGCAGTACAGCCTGTTTATCTGGGCAGCGCTATCAGTGTACTGGTCACATTGGGCGGTGGATGTTGCACAGGCTTTGGCTGATGAGGCAGAGGCGCATAAGCGTTTATGCCCTGTGTGTGGCAGCCACCCTGTGGGTAGCGTGATCAAGGAAGAACCACGTGTTGGCCTACGCTACTTACATTGCAGTTTGTGTGAAACACAGTGGCATGAAGTGCGCGCCGAGTGCACTGCATGCGGCGAAAGCAAGGGCATGTTCTTGTGGGCTGAAACCGAAACTAATGCCGCTATTCGGGTAGAAAGCTGCGACACCTGTCAGGGGTACACCAAGATGTTCTTTACCGACATCAACCCAAGACTTGAGGTTGCGGCAGACGATTTGGCGACATTGATGATGGATAGCCACTTGGTTGAGCAAGGATACAGTGTAACCACGGTAAACCCGTTGCTGCTGGCTCATGAGCAAGAGCCTCAGCTTGATAAAGAGCCTCAGCCACATCAACAGCAAAAGGTTGGCGACATCCACTAGTACCACATAAGCCAATCAAGAGCCGCATTTCGGTGCGGCTCTTTTATTTGGCTAGTTCAATTAACTCATTTCTATAAACAGACAATCAGACGAAGACCTATGACTCAAGCTATCAACTCAACCCAAGCCCTCTACCGTTGTTTGCCCGCAATGGACAGCTTGCTACTGATACCTCAAGTGATAGGTTTTATCGAGCAGCAGGGCAAACCCTGGATTAAGTCCTTGCTGGCACAAATGCTTAAAGATGCGCGGCAGCAAATTGCACTGCAGCAAAGCTTGCCAAGCTGGTGTTTGGACGTAAGCCTGATTGCCGAAGAGCTCGTTTGTCGTATTACTCGCGCGCAGCGCCAAAGCATGACCCCTGTGATTAACCTAACTGGCACCATATTGCACACTAACCTTGGCCGCTCGCAGATGTGTGAAGCAGCGATTAACGCGGTCACCCAAGTGATGCGCAGCCCGGTGCCACTTGAATTTGATATGGGCCAAGGTAAGCGCGGCCATCGTGACAGCGCAATATCAGCACTTATCCATGAGCTAACGGGCGCAGACAGTTGCTGTATCGTTAATAACAACGCTGCCGCGGTTTTATTGATGTTGGCCGCGACCGCCGCCGGTAAAGAGGTGATTGTATCGCGCGGTGAGCTGGTGGAGATTGGCGGCGCGTTTCGTATTCCCGATATTATGGCCCAGGCGGGTTGTAAGCTGGTGGAAGTGGGCTGCACGAACCGCACTCATCTTAAAGATTACGCCGCCGCGATTACTGAAAACACCGCGGCAATTATGAAGGTGCACACCAGTAATTATCATATTAGTGGTTTTACTAAAGTTACCGAAGAAGCTGAATTAGCTGCACTGTGTAAAGAACGCGGCATCGCATTAATTTCCGATCTTGGCAGCGGCGCACTGACAGATCTATCGCGCTTTGGTTTATCAAAAGAGCCAATGCCGCAGCAGATGCTAAAAGATGGCGTCAATCTAGTGAGTTTTTCTGGCGATAAGCTGCTGGGTGGCCCGCAAGCTGGCTTAGTCGTTGGCGACGTAGAGCTAATCGCTAAGCTGCAAGCGCATCCATTAAAGCGTGCACTGCGCTGCGATAAAATGACCTTGGCTGCACTCGAGGCGACCTTGATGCAGTACCGCAATCCCGAAGCGCTAGATAGCCAGTTACCTATCTTTAGAAAACTGTCTCGTCCTTTGGTTGAACTTGAACGGCTTGCACAAAAGCTTCAGCAGCAGTTAGCTGGTAACGTCAATATCAGCTTGTTTGATGTGACAATCAAATCTTGCCAAACCCAAGTGGGCAGCGGTTCGCAGCCAGACGTTCTACTGGAGTCCATCGCACTGTGTTTCTCTGTTAATCCTGCGACAGCAAAAAAATACAGCACACTAAGTGTGTTGCAACTGGATAAGCTATTTAAAGCCACAAGTACCCCTATTATCGGTCGTATTACGGCCAATCAATTATGGCTAGATTTGCGTGGCACTGATAGTGACAGCCAGCTTATTGACGTCCTGACAACAAGCCTACTCAGTTTTGAGCAAAAGATCGCCGGTGAGCGAGAGCTCGCCGCAGCGCAAGAGCCTAGTCAAACGTCTGCAGCAATTGTGGAGACCGCGTCATGATTATTGTTACTGCAGGTCATGTGGATCACGGCAAAACTAGCCTCATTCAAGCGCTAACTGGCACTGATGCCGACCGCTTACCGGAAGAAAAACAGCGCGGCATGACTATCGAACTGGGTTATGCCTTTATGGATCTCGCTGGTGGTGAGCGCCTGGCGTTTGTTGATGTGCCGGGCCACAGCAAGTTTATCAATACCATGCTCGCCGGAGTGAGCTGCGCTAAGCATGCGCTGCTGATCATCGCTTGTGATGATGGGGTGATGCCACAAACTCACGAGCATTTAGCCATTTTACAACTGCTTAATCTTGAACACTTAATCGTGGTACTCAGCAAGCAGGATAAAGTCGATAGTGAACGGGCCGAGATGGTCAAGCTTGAGGTCAGTGAGCTACTGGCAACACATCAAAGACAAAGTGATATCTATGTAGTATCGGCGCAAACCGGCTTTGGTATTAGTGATTTAAGCGATGCGATTACCCAGCTTGCTGAAATACAAATGGCAAAGCTAAAACAGACTCGAGAGCAAGCCAGTTTTCGTATGGCAATCGACAGAGCCTTTAGCGTAAAAGGTGCAGGTCTTGTGGTCACCGGTACTGTGATTAGTGGCCAAGTTAGCCTGGGGCAAAGCCTGTATTTATCTGGCCAGCGAAAGCCGGTAAAAGTGAGAACCTTACATAGCCAAGGGCTGGTGAGCGATAGCGCGCAGCATTGTCAGCGAGTAGCACTGAACCTTACCGGCGTAGATCAACACCGCGGCGCAGAGCGCGGCGACTGGCTTACCGCGTTAGCACCTAGTGTTGCTGCTAATGAAGCGCCAAAAGTGATTTGTGGCGTATTTGAGTCTTGCTTGCCATTTAAGCACTGGCAAAGCGTGCAAGTGCATCTTGGTAATCGCCACACTACCGCGCGCTTAGGCTTACTGCAAAACCTGGCAGACGGCAGTGCCTTGGTTGAGCTGCAATGTGAGCAGCCATTAGGTTGTGTCGAGCAAGATCGCATTATAGTGCGCGACAGCGCCGCTAAAAGCACCTTAGGTGCGCTGCGGGTGTTAGATATTAACCCGCCAACCCGTGCCAAGCGTAGCGTTGAGCGTTTAGCTTATTTAGAAAGCCTTAAGCTGTGCGGCTCGCTAACGGCGAGTTTTCAGGTGCAAATAAACCACCACTGCGTAGCAAAGTCCGCTTTTATGTGGGCGAATCAGTTGACTGAACAAACACCTTGTTTGGCTGATGAGCAGGTGATTAGTCTCGGTGGTTATCTGTTATCGAGCGGATTGCTTCAGCAGATTGAAGCGCAACTACTGGCACTTATCGCTAATTATCATCAGCAATCGCCTGAGCTATTAGGTTTGAGTATTAATCGCCTACAGCGCATGACTCATAACCAATATCCACTGCCTGTATTGTTGAAACTAACCGATGGGCTCAGAGAGCAAAAGCAGCTGCAAAGTACCCGCGGCTTATTGCATCTGCCACGGCATAACCTAGCACTGTCGGATGCTGATCAGCAGCTGTGGTCGCAGATAAAGCAGCAACTGCTTAGTGCCAACAGCCCGTTATGGTCATCAGACTTAGCTCAAGTGTTAAATCTTGAGCTGACTGTCGTTCGCACGCTGTGCCGTAAGCTCATCCAGTTAGGGTATCTGTCGGCGATTATTAAAGACCGCTTTATGCTCACCGAAAGTCTGTATTTCTATGCCGATGTGATCCGCAAACAGATCGATATGGCTGGTGAGCTAAAAACTGCCGATTTCAATTCGATTATCAAATTAGGCCGCAAAGCCAGTATTCAGCTTTTAGAGTTTTATGACCGTAGTGGATTAACGTGGCGCAAGAAGAAAGATAATTCGAGAGTGATACGCGATAGCAGTATTTTTATCGCAAGTGATTTGGCGGAAGAACATAGGAGTTGAACCTACCCGGGACTGCTGGCAGCCCCACCTGGATTTGAAATCCAGACGTTTCACCGGAAACGACGTTCTTCCGTATCACTTGCGGAGAATAATAAGTAATTGTTTTTAGCTAGACAATATCAGTGGCAGGCTAACTTTATTAATTGTGAGTCTACATTGCATTTATCGATATCTAACATGATGAGTGGGACATTATTTACCAGGCACATAGAGTGCTGTGACGGTGGGGCTTTAAATTTTAAACGATATTAATCGACTTATATATTGACTAAGTGTGAGTCCTATTTACCTCTATCCATTTATCGATATTCAGATCGCTAGATGGGACATTATTTAGCAGAAGAAATGGAACAGATATATGACGGAACTTGTGTGTGGCTTAAATAATATTACCGAGCAGACAGCAGTAACATGTTTTCGTAATGATAGAGAGCAGTCATTAATCGAAACGGTAGCGAAAGAGGTCAGAGTCGCGCTGATTTATAATGGTATTTCTCATGTCGTAATGATGGCCTGTCCAACGGCATTAAAAGAGTTCGCCATTGGCTTTAGCTTGTCAGAATCAATTATTGAAAGCGTACGTGATATCCGTTCGATTGAGATTGAAGCCATTGCCACTGGGGTGTTGGTGCATATTGAGGTTTCTCAGCGCTGCTTTATGCAGTTAAAACAGCATCGCCGCAGTCTTGCCGGCCGCACAGGCTGTGGCCTTTGTGGTGTCGAGCAGATAGAACAAACGGTGAAACCGACCGTAAAAGTCACAGGCACTGAAAAATTCAACCTAAACAGCTTAAAATTGGCATTATCTAATCTGCATAAGCATCAAAATGCATTTAATTTGACCGGTGCCACACATGCTGCTGCCACCTTGTCGGCAGAAGGTGATATTATGTGCTGCTTCGAAGATGTGGGGCGTCATGTCGCGCTAGATAAATTAATCGGTCATATCAGCTGTGATCCTCTGACTCGTCATTCGGCGTTGTTATTAACCAGTCGAGCCAGTTTTGAAATGGTGCAAAAAGCAGCTATTGCAAATATTAGTATTATATTTGCAATTTCTTCAGCAACTTCGTTAGCGATTGATATCGCAAACAGATCGAATATTACTTTGGTTGGGTTTTGCCGTGAAAATAGAGTGACAATATATACCCATCCTGAAAGGTTGTATTTATGTGATAAAACACTAAGTAATGTTGAAAATAATAACTTAGCTGTGATCTAGTTAAGCTTTTTACTCAGCGTTTAGTGTTTAGTGTTCAGTGTTCAGTGCGTGTTTCAAATTTTAGCCTTAATTTTAGTTGATTAATTAATAACTTGGTTTTATTAGTTAGATAAAGGATTTAAGGCTGATTTTAAGTGCTTAATTTAAGCTTTTGGATCAAGTGCTTAAATTAAGTGTTTTATTTCATCTTCATGTTAGTTGGTAAATTTTAAATATGTGGTTAACGTTTAAAAATCAGTTTTTTATTAAATTCTGGTCGCCTTTTGCCGCCGTTATTGCAGCGGGTATATTGTCGACTTACTTTTTTGGCCTAACAGGCTCACTTTGGGCGGTTACCGGTGAGTTTACTCGCTGGGGTGGGCATATATTGCAGTGGTTTGGTGCTGAGCCAGAGTCATGGCAATACTTTCAAATCATCGGCTTACAAGGCACACCACTTGATCGCGTTGGCGGTGTGATGATTATTGGTATGTTTGGCGGTTGTATGGCTGCGGTGCTGTGGGCAAATAACCTAAAGCTGCGTATGCCTAGCTCTAAAAAGCGTATTGCGCAGGCATTAGTGGGCGGTATGATCGCAGGCTTTGGTGCGCGTTTGGCGATGGGCTGTAATTTGGCGGCCTTCTTTACGGGTATTCCGCAGTTTACTTTGCATGCCTGGATCTTTGCTTTTGCGGCTGCTGCGGGCACCTATATTGGCGCTAAGATCACCTTGTTACCGTTTTTCCGATCAACTGCCAGGCTAAAGTCGGGCAGTTTGAAGAAAATTGCTAAGCCAAATCCGAATCAAGTACAAAACCGTTTTCGCCTAGGTTGGCTGGTATTTGCGGCTATGATTGGCTTGTCGCTTTATGTGATGCAAAGCTCGACTAAGCTTGGCATTGCCATGTTTATGGGCATGATGTTTGGTCTATTGATTGAGCGTGCGCAGATCTGCTTTACCTCAGCATTTAGAGACATGTGGATCACCGGTCGTACACATATGGCTAAGGCGATTATTTTAGGCATGGCGGTGAGTGTTATTGGCATCTATAGCTACGTGCAGCTAGGCATGACACCTAAAACATTATGGGCCGGCCCGAATGCGGTCATTGGTGGCTTGCTGTTTGGTATTGGTATTGTGATCGCGGGCGGTTGTGAAACCGGTTGGATGTACCGAGCACTTGAAGGCCAGGTGCACTTTTGGTGGGTCGGTATTGGTAATATTATTGGCGCAACGATTCTGGCTTATTACTGGGATAGCTTAGCGGCTCCGTTAGCAACGAGTTGGGATAAAGTGAACCTGCTCGATGTATTTGGTCCATTAGGTGGCTTAGGTGTGACTTACTTGCTTTTGGGCTTGTCGTTTGTGCTGATTTTAATGTGGGAACAACACTTCTTTAAAAAGCAAAAGCGTCAGCAACAAGCCGTTGCAGCAAAGCTTGCAGAGCTAGCCTCTGCGCCAGTAGCAGCAGTGCCAGTAGCACCAACGATTCAAAGCTAACAAGCCTTGATAGGAGTTGGTAGGGCAGCAGTTACCTGTCGTTATTGAGAGCGAGTAACTATTAGCTATCAACTCTCAAGGAATGAATTGATTTACTTTATATGCGGCGCAAGCTGACTTGAGCCGCCCCTTTGCTGAGGAGCATATTATGCCAGCATCTATCGTACCTGATTACAATTTAGAAATTTATGGTGAGCCTTGTCCTTACCCAGCCGTTGCTACTCTTGAAGCTATGGCGTCACTCAAGTCGGGTGAAGTGTTAGAAGTGATTACCGACTGCTCGCAGTCAATCAACAATATTCCTAACGACGCCAAGAACCACGGCTATGAAGTGTTAGATATCAGCCAGCAAGGCGTGATGTTACGCTTTTTGCTTAAGAAGTAAGAAGTAAGAAGTAAGAAGTAAGCAGTCAGCGTTGATTCTGGCAATAAAAAAGGCACTCATAGAGTGCCTTTTCTTTTGCTTATCTTATGTCAATCATCATTAACGAGTGAGCATTGAAGCGTATTTAGCTAACCTGAACTAGTTCGGTAATTCTGCATTGTGGTAGACGTTCTGTACGTCATCACAATCTTCAAGGGCAGCAAGGAACTTTTCGAACTGCTCAATCTCTTCTGCATCAGTAATAGCAGTCATTGTCTGTGGTAAGAAAGTAATTTCTTCCATAACATAGTCAGTGTCTTCTGGTAGCTCAGCAGCTAATGCTGTTTTCACTTTGAAGAATTCTGTATGCGGCGCGTATACGCTGATCATGCCATCTTCTAACTCTACGTCAGATACATCAACGTCAGCCATCATTAGCATTTCAAGGATGGCATCTTCGTCATCACCGGCGAATACGAATACCGCTTGATGATCGAACATATGACCAACAGTACCAGGGCCGCCGAGCTTAGCATCATTTTTAACGAATGCTTGGCGAACTTCAGTGAAAGTACGCTTAACGTTATCAGTTAAGCAGTCGGCAATAACCATGCAACCGCCAGGACCAAAACCTTCATAGCGTGCAGTTTCATAATCTTCACCACCGCCGCCACGGGCTTTTTCAATAGCACGCTCAATAACGTGTGCAGGTACTTGGTCTTTCTTTGCTTTGGCAATCATGGTGCGAAGCGCAAGGTTGCCGTCAGGATCGAAACCACCATTCTTGGCGCAAACGTACAGCTCTTTCCCGTATCGAGAATAGATTCTGGTTTTTTGCCCAGCGGTTTTCGCCATGGATTCTTTCTTGTTTTGGTATGCTCTGCCCATCTTGATCTTTCTCACTAAGCTTAAAAAATTGCCAGCAATGTTAGCAGCTTTATCGAAATAAATCAGCCGCAGGCCTTTAAAAATGCTAAACGCAGCGATTAATTTTGTTTAATAGCAGTAACTAAGAGTACTAAAGACCACCGGCCTAGTGTTTCCTGTTGTTTGCTTTGTTCTTTCGGGCACTCATTCGTGGGGCGGTAAGTGCGTTTATACGTTACTTTATGAACATGGCTAGTATGCAGTCTGTTCATTTTTTTCTCACTGTCCCTCTCCTTTTTGAGTGTTATTGATGCCGGTAAATATGCCCAGTTAATGTGAGGCTTCGATTACAGCTGTTGTCAGGGTTGTGTTTAAGTTTTTGTATTGTGCTTGCATTGTATTTTTATTTTAATTGCGTTTGTATTGCGCGATGTTAATCGGTTATTTAACTTAAACTGACAATCTATTATTTTAAATGTTTATCATTATTATTTTGAACGTTGCTTTACAGTATGCCACTCGATTAATTAATTATTAAATTCATTACTTCTGTCTGTTATTTTTTCATCAAGTTTTATACCGATTTTGATTTGTTAGTTATTGTTTTAACTATATTTTATTTTTAAGTGCTTGTTGTGGTGTAATTAATTGAACATTAAATAATTAGCGTATTATTTATGTGTGTTTATTTATGTGAACTCTACCTCGTAATAAATAGGTTGTTGAGAAATTAGTCACAAAAATAAGCTGTTACTACTAATAAGGTATTTGCGGGGGAGTAAAAGATCACGACTTAATAAAAAATATGGAGTGATGATGAAAAAATTTAATAAATGCAGTGTGGCGTTAATCGTTGCCACCGCTTTCGGTCTAGCTGCCTGTAGCGATGGTAAAGACGGTAATGATGGTGAAGATGGCACCAGTCCTCTACCACCGGTTGTCGAGGTTACTGAAGCCACTAATGTTGCAATGCTTGGCTATACGCTTGAAGAGGGCGCTGTACGCTTTGAGTTTGAAGTGACCAACGAAGAAGGCTTACTGGTAAGTGGGCTTGAAAAAGTGAGCGCTGAAGTGGCGGCTTTGACCGATAAAGGCATCGCACGGAGTCGCCCCGATTTTGAGGGGACAATCGTAGGTGGCAGCGCTAATGAGGCTACCGAAGGTGCGAGCTTGACCATGACTGAAGATGGCCGTTATGAGTTTTTAGCGCCTATGCCAGCAGTCAACGCTGGTACAGAAGGCATCATTCGTATCGCTGTTGGTGGCGGTGAGAATATTGCTAAGTCAAATTATATCGTGGTTGATAAGTCAGAAGGCCTACACACCACATCAACGGCAACCTGTCATGGTTGTCACGTCGATTACGCCGCATCTAACTTAAAGCATCCAAGCTACACCGCAATTAACACTGACGGTGAAACTGACTTAGTCGCGGGTTGTATGGTGTGCCACGGCAATGTGGTGCGTGATGACGGTGGTTATGCGCGTAACTCAATGCAAAAGATTGGTCATATCAATCACCAGAAATTTGAAAAAGATTTCGAACCAGCCAATTGTTATACCTGTCATGCTGAGCCTATAACTAAGGTTAATAGCATGAGTACTTGTACCGACTGTCACGATGCTGCTGGTGTCGGCACGGCGGCCGTTGCGATGACGTATAGTGGCTTTAGTGAGTCTGATGATATGCGTTTATTCCATAAGAAGGTTGCGGAAAAAGCTCTGGTACGTGATGAGCATGCTGCAACAGTTTCAGCGCCTTATATGGCTGCTGATGGTGGCTATTGTACTGATATCGCTTTATTTAAAGGTGAAGAACAGCTAAATCTAGAAACGTTGCAGGCTGATGGCACTGTCTCTTATTTAGGGGCTTATTTACACGGCTATGATAATGCATCAATTGTTGGCCGCGCAGCGAGAACGAGCACTACAACGTACGATGCTAACGGGACTGCGTCGATCTGTTTTGCTAGCTTGGATGCAACATTCCCTGAATTAATGGCCAGCTCACGTATCACCTTTAACTTTGGCTCAGATGCTAGTTATGATGGCGTCACACTTCATGGTTATTCTGACATGATGTCGGGTACGTTATATGAGCGTCGCCATAGCGTTACGATTGATAGCTGTAGCACTTGTCATAACAACGAAACTAACTACCATAAAAACGGCAGCTATGCCGACGGTGGCTTAGGTTGTGTGGCGTGTCATAACAATGGTCAAGACCGTAGCTCTAAGAATTCAGCACCAGGCTTTGGTCCTATGGTCCACAGTATGCATTGGGGCGAAGGTAGCTCTGCGATAACGGGTGAGCCAAACTCAGCCACTAAGCTAAATGCTGAAAACTGTGTGGCGTGTCATGCCGAGGGGATTGATCTTAACGCGGTGCCAAACCAGTACATGTTGTCTAAAGCGTTCAACGGCGGTACTTCCGGTGTCGCATCAAGTCCAGTAACGGCAAATTGCTATGCTTGTCATGATAGTGATCAGGCGCTGAACCATATGAAGTCAAATGGTGGTGAAATCAATATTCCGGTAGATACTAAGGGTGACTGGTACAGCCAAGGTACGTCAGAATCTTGTGCAACTTGCCATGCTGAAGGTCGTTCATACGGTATTGAAAAATACCACGTATTTGACCGCAAAGAATAAAAAGTAAGGGTTAGCGCTCCCTGCAATTAGCTAACCCATATCTTTTTTGGGCTCTTATACAGAGCCCTTTTTAATTTCTGTTTTTATCCTGATGAAGTGCTAGACTGCTGCTCTATTGCGTTGTTTAGGAGTGCTTCCTATGCTTTGGAAATCTTTATCTTTTTCTGAGCTTTCATTGAATGAATTGTATGATTTGTTAAAACTCAGAGTTGACGTATTTGTGGTAGAGCAAAACTGCCCTTATCCGGAACTCGATAATAAAGATCGCCTGAGTCAGACTCAGCATCTTTTAGGAGTTAATGAGCAAGGCATTATTCAAGCCTATGCTCGAGTGCTCGCGCCTGGCGTGAGTTATCCAGATGCGAGTATTGGTCGAGTGATTGTGGCTGAGGCTGCTCGTGGTGGTGGTATTGCGCATACATTGATGCAAAAAGCGATTGCGATTGCGAGCAAGAAGTGGCCTGAGCATAATATTCAGCTTGGCGGCCAAGAGCACTTAAAAGGCTTTTACCAACACTTAGGTTTTGAGCCGGTCTCTGAGATGTATTTAGAAGATGGGATCCCACATTTGGATATGTTGTTAACGCTTAAACACTAATTTCAAATGCAGAAAAGCGCACATAGGTGCGCTTTTTTATTGATCATTGAGCAGCAGGTTTAAGCTCTTAGCGTTACTTCTGGCTTGTAGTCGACATCACCATTTTTACTGATCACTGCAAGCGTTTTGTTTTGCATAATAAACGCGAGTGGCCCAGCAGACAGATGACGGACAAAAAGTAACCTGAAGCCAAATTTATGTAGATCATACAGAGCAATCTTTTGCTCTGCGCTCATGGTATCCCAATGAGTATCATGAGCAAGTGCAGTCCCTCGCTTTTCTTTAGAATGTAATGCAATTAGCATAATATCTCTCTATAAGTTAGCGTGTTTATATCACTAGATATTAATTATACAACTGCTGTCTAATATAACCATTTTTTAAGCAGTTAGGCATGGGGTTATTCAGAAAATAGTTGTTTTTTTAGTGAAAATTGGTCAACTTTTTAAATCTATACAACAAACGTATTAAGGAGTTAGCAGTGCTTAGCTATATTGAACCTGTATTTCGTCCACCATCAGAATGGAAGTCGCTGATCTTACAGGTGACCAATGGCTGTAGTTGGAATCAATGTAGTTTTTGCGATATGTACACTGAGCCGCAGAAGCGTTTTAGGGCGCAAAAGGCTGACAAGATAGAGCAAGATCTTATTGCCGTAGCTAACTCATCAGCACATATCTCTCGGGTTTTCTTAGCCGATGGTGATGCGATGACGCTGCCCTTCGCACGCCTCGAAAGCATCTGTTTGTTGATAAAACAATATCTCCCGAATGTGACTCGAATAAGCAGCTACTGTTTGCCTCGTAATATCAATAATAAGACCCCTGAACAGTTGCAACGGTTAAGAGAGCTTGGGTTAAGTTTGCTTTATATTGGCTGCGAGAGTGGTGATGATGAAGTGCTGGCTAGGATCAATAAAGGTGAAACCTTTGCATCTTCCTTAGCGGCATTACAGAAAATTAAAGCCGCGGGGATCAAAGCGTCAGTGATGATTTTAAATGGCTTAGGTGGTGTTGAATTATCAAGGCAGCACGCCGAGAATTCGGCCAAGTTGATGAACGCAGCACAACCAGAATATCTGTCGACCTTAGTGGTGACATTGCCTTTAGGCACACAGAGGATGGACGCGGCTTTTGATGGCGAGTTTCGGTTACCCAACCAGTCTCAATTGTTTGAGGAGATGCATACGCTATTGAGCCATCTTGAGCTAGAGAAGACCGTATTTCGGTCAGACCATGCTTCTAATTACCTGGTGTTAAAAGGTGTGCTGGGCAAAGATAAACAGGCATTGGTGGAGCAAGTTGCGGCCGCAATGAATACTCCTGAGCGAATTCAGTTACGGCAAGAGTGGCAAAGAGGGCTGTAAGGATTTAATACTCTTGGTATTGCCAACCTAGTTTATGTTGCTTTGCTGTTTTAATGTGTTCGCGACATCTAAGCACTGGTCTTTAAACCACTGGATTAACGGGTCTTTGTGAACTCTGGCATGCCAGTAAAGGGTGCTGTCTAGTTGAGGCAGCTCTTTAAGCACTACCGCTTCTAATCTCGATTGCCACTTTTCTGATGCCAGCGTTCGCTGCGATACAAAACCGACATGTTTTCCTGCTAGCAAGCCTTGTAACAATACTTGAAACGAGCCACTAATAAGGGTGATTTTACGCTGTAACTGGTTATGTAATGCCAGTTGAGTTATCTCAGCTTCAACTGAGTTTGAAGCTGAATACTCGGCGGTATCATATGCAAAAATTTGCGCTAATGTCGGTTGCTTAATTTTAGCTAAAGGATGATGTCGACTATAGGCGGCACAGTAATTATCACTACTGATATGGCGCCCATGGATATTGGCTGGAGGCGTATCTGTGCCCGCTG
This sequence comes from Shewanella sp. 30m-14, assembly GCF_052977125.1. Classification (NCBI taxonomy): domain Bacteria; kingdom Pseudomonadati; phylum Pseudomonadota; class Gammaproteobacteria; order Alteromonadales; family Shewanellaceae; genus Shewanella; species Shewanella sp. 30m-14. Next base: position 68,834 of record NZ_JBRILW010000014.1, read on the forward strand.
CTGCGATATCAATCTCACCGGACTCTAGCAAGGAAAAAACATCCTTGGGTTTATGGACAAATTCGAGCTCTACATTAGGCGCTGACATGAGTATTTTATCTAGCAGCATCGGGATCATTGTCTGGGTGAGGTCGTCCATAAACGCAATACGGATCACCCCATGACTTTTCATTGGATCGAACGCGCTCTGAGAGATGAGCCGCTCACTCAGTTGCAGCCATTCTGTGAGTGAACTATAGAGGCGTAATGCTTTACTGGTAGCCTTAATGCCTTGTCCCTGTTTTACAAATAGTGGGTCATCAAAAACGGCGCGAAGTTTTTTTAAATTTTGACTCATCGCTGGCTGAGATATATCTAGCCTTTCAGCACTTTTAGAGACGCTTTGCTCTTCAATCAAAATGGCTAAACTGAGTAATAAGTTTAAGTCGCATTGCTGAATAATTTTTAAATCTGTTGGGTTCATAAGGCTTTTTCTACAAGTAGATGTTTATGGCATAGTGCGATGATCTGACGTCTAAACCATTGTTGTAATTCAGGGGCTCTTTGATGGCGATCCCAGCAGACTTTTAGCTCAAGATTAATCGGTGAACCTAACCAGTCGAAATTTTGAGTCTCATCTTCAGGCAAAATTCTCATAGCAAAATGCGGCAGTAAGGTGACGGTATTATTTGTTTGTAGGGCATAAAGTAGGGCACTTAATGAATTTGTCGTTAAGGTATAAGCGGCATCGAGTGCATTTAGGTCCTCTAGCGCTTCAATGGAGTGTAATTGGTTATGCTCTTGAAATTGATAGCGTAATAGCTTAATTGCATCTTTGTCTGAGTGAAGGTTTTTCTGATTGGTCGTTTTGTGGGTGACCATTTGCCAAGGTGCTCTACCTATTGCAGTGCTAACAATTGGAGTGGAGACATTATCGTAAAAGCCAATAACGACATCAGCTTGCCCACGTCTGAGTAGTTGAAATCCGTTGGCATTTTGAGAAATATATTCTAGTTCAATACCGGGAGCCTGTTCACTCATGAGCTCAATTAATGGCGCAATAATCAGCTGGGCGGTAATATCGTTCATAATGAATCGGATGCGCCCTTGAGCCGTTTTGGGGTTGAAATGTTCGGCTTCTAATAATCGAGCTGTTTTGTCTAGTAAGGGGGTTAACTCCAAAGCAATGGCTTGCGCTTTGTTGGTTAGTGTCATGCCATTGTTGCTCTTTAGCAGTAATGGGTCGGCAAACATTAATCGTAAGCGTTTGAGTATTTGACTCATCGCTGACTGGGAAAGGCCTAGATGTTTAGCGGCATTAGAAACATGAGCCTCTTTTAGCAAGACAGCAAGGGCAAGTAATAAATTGAGGTCGCAATTTTTAAGACGTTCAAGATTAAGCTGAGTAAGCATTATGTTACCTAGTCCCTATTAACAATCTGACTATAAATGATAAATCTCAGCTTGAATAGGCGATGATGACATGAATCAATTTGGAGACCATCAAAGCCATCCTTGGCTCATGTCTGTCCATGTTTACCCTTAAATAAGCGTAATTTGTCCAGTAGTGTCCTTGGTAAGCATGCACGTTAACCGCCTTGGTTAACGTGAGCCTTACGCCCCTTCGCCTTATCAGCCTAAAGGGATCCTTGAGTACCATGTCGCAGTCCTTGCTCAGTCGGGTCCATATTAATGATACGATTTCTAACGGATGACTTAAGAGACAATAACGGTTTCTTGGCTGGTTAACGTTACAATAACGCGGCGCTCTAATGCACGACCTTTACGTGAATCAGCATGGGCATCTTGATCACCGATGGCATCAGTATCAATACGCTCTACATCAACACCGTGAGAAGTTAAGTATGCTTCTACCTGCTGTACACGCTTTTCTGACAGCTTAAGATTGTATTGGCTATTACCTTGGTTATCAGATTGGCCATTGAGTAAAATAACATCTTGAACGGTTTGCTTAGAAAGCTGGATCACGTCATCCAATTTTGCCTTCGCTTCGCTATTGAGTTCTGCTGAGTCGAAACCAAATAGCACCGCGACACTGCTTTGTTCTGTGACGACTTCATATTCAGGTGCTGGTACTGGCTCAGGTCTAGGCATTGGCTTAGTTTGCTTTTCGATAACAGCGGGTAAGATCGCTGCGGTTGTTGCAGCAGGCTTAACACCAAAGCGGTAAGTTAACTGTAGGCCAACAGTTTGCGCATCCATGTTTGCCGTGTTCCATGCCGTTTCATCAATGTTAGCGAAACGACGGTATTTAGCTGAAATCGCCAATGAGTCTGTGATGTTATAGCCCACGCCAGCGCCAAAGTAAGGAGCCGTATCGGTTGCGCTAACGTATTGGTTAGCGTTTATTTGGTGAGATAAATGATACTGGAAAGCACCCGCTTCACCGGTTAAGAACCATTTTTCAGACAGTGGCAATGTACCAACAAGGCCTAAAGTAAAGCCATCAACATCTATCGATTGGCTACCGTCTAAACCACCCCATTGGTGAGTGTCATCATCAGTCCCCAGATCTTGCCAGCCAGCTTCAAAGGCCAGGTATTTGTTTAGTTGATAACCGACTAGGGCATTCCAGGCTAAGTCGCTGTCGTCGCCTAGATGGCTTATCGCGTCTACTGACTCATAGTTGCTTTGGCCTGCGCCTGCGCTAATGTACCAAGTATTATCCACGTCTGCCGCGTTGGCATATCCGCATGTACTTAATAATGCTAATGCGAGCACTGTTTTGTTCATCATATTGTCTCCATTGAATTTTAATATACTTTATCTGTGCATCTTTCAATGGCGGCATTCTGCAGTATTCGTTAAATCAGAGCGATACAGCAAAACGAATAACGATTATTTGTTTTACTTATGACTTGTGGCTGATATGACTCTTAATAGCCTAAAAATGGTTTGTGGCTGGCTTTTGTTATAAGTAGATTAGATGATGAAAAATACCAATACATAGCGGCTCAGGGGGAGCCGCTATGCTGAAGTTTAGCTTAGGGTTCTTGAATATGAATTTGTCTAACTGGGCAGGGGATCTCTATATTGGCTTGCTTGAGGGCTTTAAAGAGAGCGGCATTGGTTTGGTATTTGTTCTGGTAATAGCTTTGGGTTGGTACCCAATAGCGAATGCCTATCTCGATACCAATACTATTAAAGTCATTAACGCCGATTTGCGCCTTATCACCCTGATAGACCTTGGAGCTGTCGCTTAATACTTTAGCAAGCAGAGCAATGACCTGCTCAGGATCAGATTGATAACTGATATTGAACTTTGTTTCGACCAGCTTATTTGCAAAAGAGTTATGTAAGATCTCACCGACAATATGTTTATTGGGGATATTAATCTCTTCACCTTCTTCATTGGTTAGCACTGTCATGCCTAAATGGATATCTTTAACAAGTCCACCGACCCCTTTAATTTCGATGGTGTTACCGACAATAAAAGGCCGGGTGACAATAATGGTGATACCAGCTGCATAATTTGAAAGCATGCCCTGTAGCGCAAGACCTGCACCAAGAGATGCGGCGCCTATTGCGGCGACCATAGGGGTTACGCTGATCCCTAGTTTGCCTAAGGCAATAATACCGACCATGGCGATGACTAAGATGCGGACAAAGTTACTGGCAAAATTGCTGAGAGTGATATCAATATCGTGCTTTTCAAAAATGCGCGTAACAAGGTTAGCTGTTTTAGCAGCGATCCAGATCCCGATTAAAAAGATAATGATGGCACCAAGAATACTGAAGCTATATTGCACCAGAAATTCAGTAATTGCAGAGTAAGCATTTTGCAACTGCGCGATCTCTTGATCTAGGCCTTGCTCATTCATGTTAACTATCCTTTATGACAACTTATTTTCTGATTAGCTTATACCAATTTTGCGAAATAATTAACTCACTGAAATAAAACTGTTTTGTAACTTATAATTTATACATGTATAGCCAGAGAAACATTTGGTTTTGAATGTCAGTAGGCTTTGCGTGAAGAGGATCATGCTTTGCTGTTAAGTTTACTGTTGCTCTGTATAGAATAGGTTACTCTTTCTGCTAATTCTAATTTGCCGAGTTCAATTATGAGAGCTGTTATTTTCGTTTTATGTAGCATGTTAGCCACGTCAGTTTGGGCCAATGAGTATAAAGTTGGTGATCAAATCACAGACATCAAGTTACAAGATCAACACGAGGCTCAATATCAAGTTGATAGCACAACAACGCGTGTATTGTTCAGTCGTAGTATGGATGGCGGCACCTTAATTCAAGAAGCATTGGAAGCTGAACCTGAGCTAGTCAAAGATACTGCATTAGTTTATGTGGCAGATATTAGTGGCATGCCGTCACTGATCGCTCGTTTTGTTGCTCTACCTCAGTTTAAGAAATTTCCTTATAGAGTGGCGCTAGACAATGAAGGTGAGCAAACCAAGCCATTGCCAGCGATAAAAGACCAAGCGACCCTGATAGAGTTGACTAATAATCAGATCACTAATATTACATTTTATGAGACAACTGAAGCACTGCAGGCTGGGTTGAAGTAGTCGCCTACGCATTTGATGTACAAAAGGGCGCTAAGCGCCCTTTTTAATGTTTGTATTTCGGTTAAGCCGAACGTTCCTTCAAGATATCGTAGATCTCTTCTTTTAAATGTAACTTCTGTAGTTTGAGCTCATGCACTTCAGGGGTGTAGTCGCTTGCACTGTGCTGCTCCAGGTTCTTTATTTCCTCATCGAGCTGGTTGTGCTTGTTAAACTTCTTCTGAAAATGCGCGTCAGATGTCTTTAACTGACTGATAAGTTCTCTGTATTCTGGAAACATGCAGGCGTCCTTCTTGCTGGTTTTATGGCGATTTTTCGTTTGGTTCAACTTTAAACTAGCGCGATTTTTAGTCGTTAAATGTGACATTGATCAAGTAATGAACGATTGATTTGTTTATCTAAATCTACAACTGTTTTTAGTCGATAATCCCACTGTAATACAAGATAGTTATAGTGAAAAAAACGGTCGTTTAATCAGTAATGTTGAGACGGTGCTAACTATCTAAGTTGTTGCTAATATTGCTTTGTTTCATATAACATCCACTTGATATGCCTGCATTATTCGCACGTCATTTGCGCTGTCCTATCACTGGCAGAATAGGTGAGAGCTGCTATATTCTAGCTCTATTCTTTGATTGATTTAGTAACTAGATTACGACATATCATTTACTCTTGGCGGGTAAAGTGTGATCTACTTAACCTTTTTGGCGTCAAGACTAGGTTAAAGTCGAATTAATAAGATTTATAAATTCAAAAATGAAAGGGGTTTTCACGATGTCTGATGTATTTCATTTAGGCCTGACTAAAGAGATGTTAGATGGTGCTAGTTTAGCGATCGTGCCAGGCGATCCAGAGCGTGTTAAGCGTATTGCAGAGTTGATGGAGAATGCGACATTTTTAGCGAGCCACCGTGAATATACCAGCTACCTGGCATATATCGATGGTAAGGCAGTAGTGGTGTGTTCTACTGGTATTGGTGGTCCATCAACTTCTATTGCAGTAGAAGAATTGGCTCAACTTGGTGTGCGTACTTTCCTACGTGTGGGTACCACAGGTGCAATTCAGCCGCATGTAAATGTGGGTGATGTGATTGTGACTCAAGCATCAGTACGTTTAGATGGTGCAAGCTTACATTTTGCGCCAATGGAATACCCTGCGGTAGCAAACTTCGAATGTACAACCGCTATGGTTGCAGCGAGTCGTGAAGCGGGTCTTGAGCCTCATATTGGTATTACTGCATCGTCAGATACCTTCTATCCAGGTCAAGAACGTTACGACACTGTTTCGGGTCGCGTCACTCGCCAGTTCAAGGGCTCTATGCAAGAGTGGCAAGACTTGGGTGTATTAAACTATGAAATGGAGTCTTCAACGCTATTTACCATGTGTGCATCACAAGGTTGGCGTGCGGCATGTGTTGCTGGGGTGATTGTTAACCGTACTCAGCAAGAGATCCCTGATGAAGCGACAATGAAGAAAACCGAAGTAAGCGCGGTATCAATCGTGGTTGCAGCAGCGAAGAAGTTGCTTGCATAAGTTGACTCTCATGCAATAAAAAAGGCGCTATATGCGCCTTTTTTTGTGTTCTAAACCGTCGCATTAATAGCAAAGATTAGAAGTGATACTTAGCAATCACTGAAAATGTATTTTGAACGATACCATCGACACCGTACTTGTTTTTCCAGTAATCGTATTCGATACCCACAAATAGCTTGTTCTGCTTATGCTCGCCTAATACAACAGCGCCTAAGTCATATTTTAGTTGCGGATTGAAGTGAAAGTTTGTCTCGTAAGCACCTTCGTCAGCAGCAAATACCCAGTCAAAGAAACCGTCAAATACGATGTTGGAGTTACCAACAGGGAAGTCCATTCTAAAAGCGGGTGATAACTGCCAACCGTCACTGATGTTGTCACTACTCATAGCGTGTCGACGGTAGGTGTTAAGTTGAAAGTAGTTGAAGTAAGGGATCTTGATATCCATACCCACACCGTATAAGAAGCTCTTAACTGGGCCTTCGCCTTCTTCAAGCGTTAGCGCCAGTGATAGATCGGTAACTGGACCGAAACCAACTGTTTTGCCTAATATCTTGCCGGCACTAAAACGAGTCGAGATCTCACCATAGGTGGTGTTGTCTTTATTGGCATTAGAGCCATTAAAGTAAGTCACATCTTGGAAGGCAAACCAGTCACCGTATTTCCAATCACCAGCGGTTTCAAATGTGAGGGTCGTTTGCTTCTCAGATGGCGCTAAATCATAATTTTCGCCATAAAGCGCAGTGACGCTGGCGTCCCACCAGTTAACCATATTATCAGCCATCGCCGTAGGGCTAACCAATAAAGCTAAACAAAGTAGTTTGTTGTTCATCGTAAAACCTTCTTATTTTTATGAGATCTAGGGTGCAGCTAATTTGAAATAAACTAAACATGTGTTTCATTGGCGGGGAATATAGGGGTTGTGCGAACAATGTTCAAATGGTTTGTCATTATTTTTCGAGCTTATGGTCATCGTCTCACGGTAATGCCTTGAATAAATGCTGATTAGTAGTTTTTAAATCGTGTCATTATTGTGTATTAAAACAAACGCGCTATAACTGCCGGACAACTTTTTACTCTTGATAAAGGCCGTGATAGGGTTGCGATAGCTGAGGGCTGACAGCTTTAGTTACATTTATGGAATACTGAATGCTGACATATTATGTCGCACAAATGATGCGCAACTGATATAGTCATTGCTTGACTCTTTCATTTCAGGGGGAAATATGGAGTTTTCAAATCCCATCTTTATCTGGGCATGTATCGGCATTATTCTTATGCTGGCAGAGATCATTTTACCAGGTGGTATTGTGATTCTTTTAGGCGCGGCTTGTTTGGTTGTAGCAAGTGCTTTGGCTATAGGTTTAGTCGAAGGCATAGTGCAAAGTTTAACGCTTTGGTTTATCGCATCTATGGTTCTCTTACTGGCATTTCGCCAGATCACACAGAAGTTGGTTGGCGGAGACGCTCACATTGACAACACAGACGAAGAGTTGGAGATTTATAATCAGCTCGCTATCGTCAAACAAACAATTGGTCCGGCTCAACAAATGGGGCGGATTGAATTTCAAGGCAGTGAATGGTCAGCTTTGGGAGATGGTAGCGAGATTGCCGCCGGCTCACAGGTTAGGATTATCTGTCGAGATAATATTGCGTTAGTGGTTGAGCCTATAGAGGCTGACAATGAGCACTTCGTAAAAGAAAAGTAATCGCTTTAAGGAAGGAATCTATTTATGTTTGCATTTACACTCTTTGTTCTATTTGTTTTTTTTATCCTCTATAAGTTGCTGTTAATTGTGCCTATGCGTGAGGTCAATGTGATCGAACGTTTAGGAAAGTTTCGTACAGTGCTGCAGCCAGGATTTCATTTCTTGATCCCGTTTTTTGACCGGGTGGCTTATAAACATGAAATCCGTGAGCAAGTACTTGATGTGCCGCCACAAAGTTGTATTTCAAAAGATAATACTCAGTTAGAAGTCGATGGCTTAGTCTACCTCAAAGTGATGGACGGTAAGCTTGCCAGCTACGGTATTGAAGATTATCGCCGCGCTGCGGTGAACCTTGCCCAAACGACCATGCGCTCAGAGATAGGTAAGTTGAGCCTTAGTCAGACATTCTCGGAGAGAGATAGCCTTAATGAATCGATTGTACGTGAGATCGATAAAGCCTCTGATCCTTGGGGGATCAAGGTGCTGCGTTATGAAATTAAGAATATCACTCCATCTCGTAAAGTTATTCATACTTTAGAAAAACAGATGGAAGCAGAGCGCAGTAAGCGCGCTGAAATCACCTTAGCAAATGCCGAAAAGGCAGCGATGATTAATTTATCTGAAGGTGAGCGCCAACAGGCGATTAACTTGTCTGAGGGGGAAAAACAGCGCCGGATTAATGAAGCAAAAGGTACCGCACAAGAGATCGCGATTGTTGCCAGAGCAAAAGCGGAAGGTATGGAGCTTGTGTCTGCGGCTCTTGCTAAAGATGGCGGTAATGAAGCGATGAACATGCAGCTAAAAGAGCAGTTTATTGCCCAAGTCGGTAAGATTTTAGCTGAAGCTGATGTGTCGGTGGTCCCGGCAGAGCTGGCTAAGATTGAAGGTTTTTTCGAAGGCATGGAACAGGTCACTAGTGCCGTGGCTGCCAATTCAGTAAAAGGAGCACGCTAATGATTGCAGGAATTGATACCGATTTAATTGTTATGGCTATTTGGGGATTAATCTTTGCTATTTTTGTGATTAAGTTATTTCAATCGATCCGTTTAGTACCAACAAAATCAGCTTATATTGTTGAGCGTTTAGGTAAATATCATTCCACCTTAGATGCGGGCTTTCACGCCTTAATCCCCTTTGTCGACAAAGTATCTTACATACACGATCTAAAAGAAGAGACGATTGATGTACCACCGCAAGAGTGCTTTTCTTGTGATGAAGTGAATGTGGAAGTCGATGGTGTTATCTATATCTCGGTCGTTGACCCCGTTAAAGCCAGTTATGGTGTGACAGATTACCGATATGCGGCGATTCAATTGGCGCAAACGACGACGCGCAGCGTGATTGGAACCCTAGATTTAGACCGCACTTTTGAAGAGCGTGACGTGATTAGTGCAAAAGTGGTTGAAGTGCTAGATCAAGCTGGTGCCATGTGGGGCATACGAGTGCATCGTTATGAAATTAAAAATATCACGCCACCAGAAACGGTTAAAAATGCGATGGAGATGCAGGTAAATGCTGAGCGTGAGCGTCGTGCATTATTGGCCAAGAGTGAAGGTGATAAGCAGAGTAAGATCAACCGCTCTGAAGGTATTAAAACGGAAACCATTAATCACTCAGAAGGTGAGATGCAGCGCCGTATTAACGAGGCAGAAGGTAAGGGCGAAGAGATCTTAACCATTGCACGTGCAACAGCGGAGTCGATTGAGCGTATGGCAATGGTAATTGCAGCGCCTGGTGGTAAGAATGTGGTGCGTATGCAGTTAGGTGCGCAATACTTAAAGCAGCTTGATGGAGTCAGTACTGGTCAGAGTAAGGTCATTTTACCGGGTAATATGATGGACTTTGATCACTGGATGAATAGTATTGGTTTAGAAGAAAGCAAAAAGTAACATATTGATACTTAATAAAAATACTAGATTCAGAAATGGGTCTAGTATTTTTTTATGCTTTTTTGTCTATAAAGCTATTGTGATTAGCGGTAAACAGCTGCAAATTCTAGGTGTAAAGATTAGTCATTTTTTCGGTTCAGTTAAATAACTTTTAAGGTTTCAGATTCATTTTTTAATGCGTTTTTTTGATGTACTTTTTTGTAGCGAAAGCCAATTTTTAATAGCTCTTTTAGCGGTACAGGCTTACTGATCAAGAAGCCTTGAGCGTAATCGCACATCATAAAGCTTAACTCGTCGAGTTGCTCCTGAGTCTCTACTCCCTCAGCAATCACTCTAATGCCTAAAGCGTGAGCCATTTCAATCGTGGCGATAATAAGGTCATTACTCTTATCGTCTTTATTCATATCATTAATAAAGCTACGATCGATTTTCAGTATGGTAAATGGGTAAGTTTTTAAATAACTAAGAGAAGAGTAGCCGGTACCAAAATCATCCATTGAGATACAAAAACCGGCTTGGCTTAACTCCATTAATGCACCTAGCGTATAAGCATGACCGCTGAGTAGTACGCCCTCAGTGATCTCCAACTCAAGATCCTCAGGTTTCATGCCGAACTGATTAACGTTATCAATAATGGTTTGTACCAGCTTTGGATTCCTAAATTGACGAGGCGAAAGGTTTATTGCGACCCTAAACTTGTCATTAAATTTTTTCTGCCAAATTTGTGCAGTCTCTAATGCTTGCTGTAGAGCAAACTCCCCCATAGGCTCAATCATGCCGGTTTGCTCGGCAATCGGAATAAACTCCGCAGGAGATACGTTACCCAACGCCGGATTGCTCCAACGTAACAGTGCCTCTGCCCCCATAATGCTGCCATCTCTAATGTCGAGTTGGATCTGATAATGAACTCTAAGCTCACCACGCTCTAAGGCACCGTGGATCTGTTCTTCGATAGCCAGACGGCGAGAGACCTCCTTGTTCATTGCATGGGTGAAGTAAGAGTATGTGTTACGGCCAATACTCTTAGTATGGTACATGGCTGAATCGGCATTTCGTAATAGTTCAGAAGGGGTTTCACCATCGTTAGGGTAGATGGCGATACCGATACTCGCGGTGAGAATGAGTTGACGATTGTCGATATAAAATGGCTTTCTAAAACCACTGATGAGGTTTTCCGCCAGAGGTTGGGCATCGTTAGCGCTCGAAAGGCCGTCGAGTAAAATAATAAACTCATCGCCACCTAAGCGGCCTACAGTATCTTCGGCTCTGGTGGTTTTTAATAGACGCTTAGAGGCTGTGATGAGTAATTGATCTCCTGCTTCATGACCCAGTGAATCGTTAATTTTTTTGAAATCATCCAAATCAAGGAAGATGACAGCGAGCATTTTGCCGCTTCTTTCACTGGCATTCACTAACTGTTCAAGACGTTTTAACGCCAAGAAGCGGTTAGGCAGATCGGTTAAGGCATCATAATGGGCCTGGCGACGGATCAGTTCTTCCGCTTTCTTGCGTTCACTATTGTCATAAAAAGAGATGATGGCACCATTGCTTTGATTATGTAGCGTCAGTGGTTGTAAGTTGTACTCGACGGGGAAGTGAGTACCATCAGCCTTCCAAAAAATATCTTTTTTGATAGCTTCAAGATCTTGTATTGATAGTTCAAAATCCTGTGCGTTATCTTGTTGATAAAGTAGTTGTTGGATATTTGAATTGAATAGGAGGTCAGGGTGGTTATAGCCTAATAGTCGTGCACATTGTGGGTTGGCAAAAATGCATTGCCCTTTGCTGTCAACGGCATAAATCGCAACATCTATAGCATCTAAAATCGTTGAGAAGAGTTGAGTCTCTGCTTGGCGTGACTCAATCGCTTGAGTTTGAATCACTGCCGCAGTTAAGCTTTCATTGGCGTGTTTAAGGCTGTCTTCTATGTTACCCAGTGGCACATTGTGAGTGCGAGTGGGCTGCGATGTTTTGTGTCTTTGCACATGGTTGTTTTCTCTGGCTTTTACTCGTTGATTGAGGCGAGTCGAGTGGTGATGTAACTGCCAGCTCAGCAGGCTCAGAACGATAATATTAGCCAGTAAAAATAGCGGCAGCATCATTGATAATGTTGAGTGTTGGCTAGAGAGATCTAATAACCAAAATAACCCTATGCTGGCGTTGAAAATAACCATGACTAGGCATAGGTTCTTAGAGATGATTGAGCGCTTTGTATTTGGTTGCATACCTCAGATCCTCACGCAGCTTTGAGGATTTAATTGCAATTGAAAATGAGTTAACAAGGCTGTCGTATAGCGAAGATGCTCTAAAAAAGTAGAGTAAAAGACACAATGGTCTTGGTAGAGTAAGAAAAACTGGGTTTTTGGATAAACCATATTTAGTCCTTTAAACAATCAGCAATCAAATCCGTTGATTACTTTTTTGAACTAAGTATAGGACTTAAATCAATAAATGGTAGATTAGCTCAATGCTAACAAAATACCCGCTGATGTATTGACAATTTTTCATAGATAAATCAGATGCTAATCAATGAGATATTATTTAGAATTACGCTAATAACCCAATTAATTGAGTAACAGAGTTAACAATGACGATTGAAAGAATTGAAACCGCAGCCCGTATGAGCCGTATCGTAAAGCATAACGGTACCATCTATTTATGTGGCCAGGTCGCTAAGGATGCTGAGCAGGGCATTGAGGAGCAGACTCGTACCATGCTAGAAAAAGTCGATAGTTTACTTGAGCAAGCGGGCAGCGACAGAGAGCATATTTTATCTGCCACTATCTATATTAAAGATATGCAGTATTTTGCCCAAATGAACGCAGTTTGGGATGCATGGGTTCCAGCAGGGCATGCACCCGCACGCGCCTGTGTTGAAGCTAAAATGGCGCGCGAAGCGCTGTTAGTTGAAATTTCAGTGGTTGCTGCTGAAAAAGCTTAACCTTAGGCCGACCCATTACCGAGGTGGATTTTCGCTTCGGTAACTCTATTCCCTCTTCGATTTTAACCCAGTGCAATCGCGCTAATTCTATCCCCGAGTTCCTAGGTTCTGTTATACTTCTCGCCTGATTTTTTGGAGGCAATAATGGACGTATCATCTTTACTCGACGGCCTAAACGACAAGCAGCGCGAAGCTGTTGGTGCACCGCAATCTAGCATGCTAGTTTTGGCGGGTGCAGGTAGTGGCAAAACGCGGGTGTTAACCCATAGAATTGCCTGGTTGATGCAGGTTGAACAGCAAAGCCCTTATGCCATTTTAGCGGTAACTTTTACCAATAAAGCGGCGAAAGAGATGCGCGAGCGAGTTGAAAAAGTCGCTGGTGGCAATGTGGGCCGTATGTGGATCGGCACCTTTCACGGCTTAGCCCATAGATTGCTACGTACCCATTATAAAGATGCTAATCTTCCTGAGAGCTTCCAGATCTTAGATTCAGACGATCAACTGCGTCTAATCAAACGTATTCTAAAAAGCCTTAACTTGGATGAGAAGCAGTATCCGCCAAGACAAGCCCAAGGTTATATCAATGGTAAGAAAGACTTAGGTCTACGCCCATCGCATATCGATGCTGGCGGTTTTCCGATTGAGCAAAACTTACTGAAGATCTACCAAATCTATCAAGACTCATGTGACCGTGCTGGCCTGGTAGATTTCGCTGAAATCCTGCTAAGAGCGCATGAGTTATGGCTCAACAAACCGCATATTTTGGATCATTACCAAGATAGATTTAAGCACATATTGGTGGACGAGTTCCAAGATACCAACGCCATTCAATATGCGTGGATCCGCGTGCTTGCAGGTTCAACTGCCAACGTGATGATCGTTGGTGATGATGACCAGTCTATTTACGGCTGGCGTGGCGCTCAGGTTGAAAATTTACATAAGTTCTTAGCTGATTTCCCTGCAGCGCAAACCATTCGATTAGAGCAAAATTACCGTTCAAGCGGCAATATCCTTAATGCTTCGAATGAGCTGATTGCCAATAACCCAGACCGCATGGGCAAAAAACTGTGGACCGACGACAAAGACGGCGAGCCGATAGGGCTGTATTGTGCGTTTAATGAAATGGATGAAGCGCGCTTTATCGTTGGTCGCATTACTGACTGGCAAGATGAAGGCGGCAAGCTTGAAGATTGCGCCATTTTATATCGTTCAAACGCTCAGTCACGTGTATTGGAAGAAGCCTTGCTACACAAAGGTATCGCCTATCGTATTTATGGCGGCCTGCGCTTCTTCGAGCGTCAAGAAATTAAAGACGCCATGGGTTACTTAAGGCTTATCAACAATAAAAATGATGATGCCGCCTTTGAACGTGTGGTGAATACCCCAACCCGTGGTATTGGCGACCGTACCTTAGACATTATTCGCACGACTGCACGCCAACAAGAGATGACCTTGTGGGAAGCGAGTGTTCGCTTACTAGAAGAGAAAGTCCTTGCTGGGCGCGCCGCGAATGCAGTGCGTGGCTTTATGGATTTGATTATCGCCATGCGAATGGACACCGACGAGCAATCTTTGCACCGCATGACAGACCATGTTATTCAAACATCGGGTCTTAAGGCGATGTATGAAGCGGAGAAGAGTGAAAAGGCGCGCGCTCGTGTTGAGAACTTAGAAGAATTGGTCACGGCTGCACGCAGCTTTGTGATGCCTGAAGAAATTGAAGATATGGGTGAGCTTAATGCTTTCTTGTCGCATGCGGCATTAGAAGCCGGTGAAGGCCAGGCGGACGAGTTTACCGATGCGGTGCAATTGATGACATTGCACTCGGCCAAAGGTCTTGAGTTCCCAATGGTATTTATGGCAGGGGTTGAAGAAGGTTTATTCCCAAGCCAAATGGCGATTGATGAGGGGGATCGTCTCGATGAAGAGCGCCGCCTTTGTTATGTGGGTATGACCCGCGCCATGCAAAAGCTGTATATCACTTATGCTGAGTCTAGACGTATCTATGGCCGTGAAAGCTTTGCGAGACCGTCGCGTTTTGTTAAAGAGATCCCAGAGCAATATGTGCAAGAGATCCGCATGCGCACTCAAGTGTCAGCGCCTGCAGTGAGCACTCGCTTTAGCAAGCAAGACGATAGCTTCAATGATTCAGGTTTTAAGATAGGTCAACGTGTTATGCACCCGAAATTTGGTGAAGGCACAGTGACCAATTATGAAGGTAGTGGTGCGCAGGCACGTATTCAGGTTAACTTTTTCGACGTGGGCAGCAAGTGGTTAGTGATCGCTTACGCCCGTTTAGAGAAGGTGTAATACAGCTAAGCAGTTATAGATAGCAGCTTGGATATTACGCGATTAACGACCATTGAATCTAAGGCTGAGCGTGAAGCTCAGCCTTATTTTTAGCCGATAAAACCGGCACTGATTTTATTTATCTCAATACTGGTTGAATACTGTTACAGCTCAGTCATAATGCGGTTACAAAACTAAGGCCGAAGACGTTGTAGGAGAGCCTAATCATGAATGTAAGGGATAAACTAGACGTTTATATGCGACTCGCGCGTATGGACCGTCCCATTGGTACCTTGTTGTTATTGTGGCCCTGTTTGATGGCCTTAACGTTTGCCGCTGGTGGCTTGCCCGATCTTAAGGTCTTTATTATTTTTGTTATCGGCGTGGTGGTGATGCGAGCCTGCGGCTGTATCATCAACGACTATGCCGATAGGGATCTTGACTCGCATGTGGAGCGCACTAAAGCCAGACCGCTCGCGAGCGGTGAAGTCTCAAGTAAAGAGGCGCTACTCTTGTTTGTCGTCATGGCACTGCTTGCTTTCGCTTTAGTGCTAATGCTCAATCCTCTGGTGGTCAAACTTTCTATTGTCGGTATTATTCTTACCATTATTTACCCCTTTACCAAACGCTACACTAATATGCCGCAAATGTTCCTCGGCACAGTGTGGAGCTGGTCTATTCCTATGGCCTATGCAGCCCAAACTGGCGCGGTACCGATTGAAGCGTGGTGGCTATTTGCTGCTAACTGGTGCTGGACTGTGGCGTATGACACCATGTACGCCATGGTGGACCGCGATGATGATTTGAAGGTTGGTATTAAGTCTACAGCGATTCTATTTGGCCGCTACGACAGGCAGATTATTGCAGCGTTTCAGTTTGCGGCACTAAGCTGCTTTATTATTGCGGGCATGCTTGCTGGCCGGGGTGAGATTTACGGCCTAGGTATTTTGGCCTTCATTGGTTTTGGTGTTTATCAACAAAAATTGATTTATGGCCGCGAACGTGGACCTTGCTTTACTGCCTTTTTAAATAATAACTGGGCGGGTTTTGTGTTGTTTACTGCACTGATATTAGACTATTTAGTCCTAGGTTAAGCGCTAAACCCACTGAGCTCTTCATATAAGCTTTCATATCAAGTTAGTCATATAAAACGTCTCATAATGAGGCGTTTTTTTATGCCCCAAGTAGGACTTCGATTAGCTTCCCTTTCGTATACAACAGAGCCAGATATTCCTGACTATACTCATACCAATCAGCTAGCCCTTATAAAGGGTCATCTAAATGACATATTGGCTAGCTAACGTATCGGGTAGTAAACACAAAGGGATTTGGTGGCTACGGAGGGATTATGGCAGCTTGGAATACGACTTATGAGGCGGGGCAGTGGGCCGATTATGAGTTAGCTCTATTGTGTATCAGCGTCTCTATTTTACTTATTTGGTTATTGGTCAGTCGCTTTAAGCCCCAAGGGTTTATTCGTTGGACATTCGCAATAGTGAGTTGCGTAGCCCTTAGTGGGTTATGTTTAACCAGTCGGGTTGATGCATTGCAATTAAATTCATTGCTAACTAAAGGGCGGAACATCGAGGTACTTGATGGTCAGTACCGTTATGGTGAGTATCGTTTTCCTCATAACTCTGCCCATGGTGTCGACTTTCGAGAAATTCACATAGGTCAACGCATGTTAAAGCTCTATCACGGGGGATATTTAGAGCATAGTCGCTGTTATCGCGACTTTTATAACAGCAATAATTTTAGTGACAATATAGAGCTGCGTTTGTACATACATTGGTATGAGCATAAGTTCACTCATAAAAGTGCCAAGGTTGTAATCAAAACGCCCTGTATCTTGAAAATCGAGCAGCGCGGGATCAGTTAATCGGTATTAAATTATTGCAGTATTGTCACGGTATAAGCTTGAACTTCTCTGAGTTATTTAGTTGGTTGGTGATGTCTGCGCCTCATTTACGTGCAGAGTTCACCTTGTCACCGGTTTCAATGACCCTTCAAAATCTTTCGCCTTCTTTTATGGCAATAGCGTTACTATATCTGCTATAACAAATACTTAACAACCATCAAGGGTCTTAGAATGCGTCGTAGCGTTAAGTACCGTTTAATATTTTTGTTTTGTGCCATTATGGTCTATTCGGCAGGTTTTTACTGGCTGCCAGAGTCAATGGTAACTCCTGTTGAACAGTGGCTAACCGTTGCCAGCTCGATTGGCTATTTTGTGTTATTGCCTGCAATTTATGGCTACTGCATTATCTATATTGGCCAGCAGCATTGGTGGAAAATGTTGCTTATATTCAGTTTGAGTAGTTTGATGGCGCGATTTAGCTTTCCTACCGAACTTGCGAGTTATTTCGAGTTTATTAGTTGGATCCGCTATCCGATTATTGTGGTGCTATTGATGCTGCAAGTAACGCTAATATACCGCGTGGTTAAGTCTTTATGGCAAGGGCGAAAATTACCCGGTGATCCGCGCCTACATATCCATGATGGCGTGCAAGGCAAGCCTCTAACTGAAAAAGCACTGCAAGCTCATGGCGTGGCAATGACATTGGCGATGGAAGTGGTGAACTGGTTTTATGCTTTAAATCATCTATCTAGGCAGCACCCGCCAGCACTGTGCAAACTGCAACTTTGGTCAGCTTCGCGTTGGCACTACTTGTTAGTTAACTTAGGTATATTGTCGGCTACGGTACTGAGTTATTGGCTGTTGGCATCATGGAGTGTGATTGCCGCCATTTTAGTCTCGAGCTTTATTGGTTACTGCTTAGTGATGGCGAGGGCGAACTATCGTCTTGCTCGCTATTACAGTGTCTACTTACATCAGCAATATTTGGTGATTAATGCCGGCGTCTGGGGCTTTATTATGTTGCCGTTAACTGACATCGAAGCCATCAATGTTGGCCAGTATCGCCGCAGTAAGTTATTAAGTGATGATGGGACGAAAGAACAAACCGAGCAGGTGCACTTAGGCCGTGGTGACAGTAATGTACAGATAAAACTGAAGGTTCCACAGCGTTATTATGGCGCTATGAGTGTGTTACCAGAAGATATACAGCAGCTGTATTTACATGTTGATCAGCCTACAGCGCTAACGGAACTCATCAACGTAGCGCAAGCGGCTTAGTTATATTCTTGTCTGAGTTGATATTTGAATAGACCAATACAGCAAGATAGCTGCTGTATTGGTTTGAAGCAAAATTATGCTTTAACTAACTTTTCTAGATCGGCAGGGCGGTAGTAAACCGACTTAAGCACCTTACCTTGACGAACTATTTTACCGGCCATATCAACGTCTTTAGCGCACTTGGCAATGATAAAATCACCCTTGGTGCTACCCACAATTTCCACGCCTTGCTTGGCGTAAAATTCGACAGTCTCAGCAAGCTCTTGCTCGTTACGGCACACCTTGCTCATATTGCTTGAGTGCACTTCATCCCAACAGGTGACAAAGTCGATCTCACGGTTTTTGGCCACATGTAAAAGTAAATCGATAACGTAGCTGATTTCAAGACGATCACTCACTTGAGTTGCGCCTAAATGCACTAACCTGCCCATTAATACATAAATTGAATCGACGATAGCATCGGCTTGCTCTACACGGCTATCGGCCTCAGCAAGCTCGGTTAGCTCTTCTATCGCAAGCGATGTGTGTAGCGTATCGGCTTTATCATCCAGAGTGCTGATATCTTCAATCGGTAGATCGAAAGTTAAGCGAAACTCTCGAATATCGCGATATAAGTGATCGTATAGTGGCTGATCCAAAGCGGATAATTTCATCGGTAATATGCCTTTGCTGCTAAATAGATTTAAGAGTCGCCATACTAAAGAAATGAGTCTGCAAAGGAAAGCCGTGCTGCGTAATTGAAAATGTCTGAGTGGGGGCGGATCAGGTCTTAAGGCTAAGTAATAGTATCAACAAGCTATTGATTTATTGTGCTCTAGAGCTCAGTGATATTGTAAGGTGAGCCACAATTTCAGCTTGGATCTGATTGATTAAGTTTTGACTGTCTTGATGAGTCAGATCAAGCTCGAACCAGCCATCGGTACCCATGATAGAAAATTGGGTCATAGTGATCGTTTTTGCTTGCTGTATTTCGCCCTGGAGCTTAACGATTCCTATACTGGTGCTTAATCGGCTAATGCTAAAATGACGCATAATTATGGCTTCACTTCCTCAGTTTCTGCTCATTTAACTTCTTATTTTAACTGCTCATTGAAATGCCTTATTTAAGCAGTGATATAAACATCGCTGCTCACTCTATTTTTGATATAAGCCATAAGAGTCATGCTTCCAACTTATTTTGCATAATTGTTGCCATTTTAACCGATAAACCATTCTGAGATGAATTTTTATCACGCGTTAGGTGGGTTTTTAAATATGGGTATTGTTTGCATATTTAATCGATATAGAGTGATTAGTTTGAATGGCTAGGCTATTTTCATATGCACGAAAGACTAGGGTGGCACCAGCGCCCAAGCTCCACGCTAGACGGTGTTGTTAATTTTATGTAAGGATGCTGCTCCAGCCTATCGCTCATATCCATAACATTTAGCTGTTCTGCTCGTCGTAAAGGCGACCCGTTACAGCGTTGAGTGCTTAGCATAGGTAAGAATAATAAGAGGATACCTCATGAGCTCCAATAATGATCTTCAACAGTCAGAGTCGGTGACTATTGACCCTATAGAAGATAGTCGACATCGCGCTCCTTCACTGCTCGACGCCCTGATCCCGATAATCGCTTTGGTCATGATGCTCACTGCCGCCGTGTATCTGTTTTCGTCCGACAGCTCCTACGGTGCCAATCAAATCGCTTTGATTATGGCGGGCTGTATCGGCTTACTTATCGGTTGGAAAAATGGCTACAGCTGGACTGAGATGGAGCAAGGAATTGTTCGCAGTATAGGTGTCGCAACGGGCGCCATATTAATCTTATTCACAGTCGGTTCTTTGATAGGAGCTTGGGTGCTCGCAGGTACGGTGCCCACCATGATCTATTACGGTATGTTAGTGCTCAACCCTGAGTATTTCTATGCGGCCTGTTGCTTACTATGCGCCGTGGTGGCGATCAGTATCGGTAGCTCGTGGACAGTCGCAGGTACCTTAGGCATTGCCTTGGTCGGTGTGGCTTCGGCTATGGGGCTTAATGTGGAAATTACTGCCGGTGCCATCATCAGTGGCGCCTATTTTGGTGATAAAATGTCACCAATGTCAGACACCACTAATTTGGCTCCTGCGGTCGCGGGCACGGATATATTCAGTCATATTCGCCACATGATATGGACGACTGCCCCCAGTATCATTATCGCCATGATTGGCTTTTTAATCTTAGGTTTTAACACCCAGGCGAGCGTCGATAATAATAACTTTGAAACGACCTTATACCTTATTGATACGCAATTTAACCCCGGTGCTCATCTGTTATTACCACTACTTGTGGTGTTGATCTTGGCCTGGAAAAAAATCCCGGCATTTCCGACTGTAATAATCGGTACCATCGCAGGTGCTGTATGCGCGGCACTATTTCAGTTTGAGAATGTGGTCAAGTTTGCCAATGATGCCAGCCTAATGCCCGTGGTTGCACTGGTGAAAGGTATTTGGGTAGCGATGTTTAACGGCTACACAGCTAACACAGGTGATGAAGTATTAGATAATCTCCTCAGCCGCGGTGGCATGAGCAGCATGATCAATACAGTGTGGCTCATTTTATGCGCCATGACCTTTGGCGGTATTATGGAAGTCACAGGCCTGTTAAAGCGTATTTTGCAAAGTATCTTAGGCCTAGTGAAATCAAGTGGTAGCTTGATTTTGACAACGTTAGCGAGTGGTATAGGTGCCAACTTAATTACCGCCGATCAGTTTATTGCCATCGTGCTACCTGGACGCATGCTTAAAGTGGAATACGCAAAACGAGGTTTAGCCCCTGTGAACCTTAGCCGAGCACTAGAAGATTCTGCCACGATTACTAGTCCGTTAATTCCGTGGAACACGTGCGGCGCCTATATGGCCAGTACTCTTGGGGTGGCGACAGTGGCTTATCTGCCTTATGCCTTTTTTAACTTAGTTTGCCCGTTGATTAGTGCTGCTTACGCAAAATATGATTTTAAGATTGAGCGTATAGAGCCGGTTGAAGAAAAGCCTGTTACAGCGGTTGGTTAGTAAACGCTAAGCAAAAAAAAGCCTTGTCAGTTAGTCCCCGACAAGGCGTTTGGCCGTAGCAATTAATAACTGTTATTAATGCAGCAATTAGCAAAGCCAAATATCACCATGGAGAGGGTGAAAATCACTTTAGGACCTAGGATCTTGAGCCTTGATCCTAGAACTAACGCTTCGCGTATTTTGCCGTCAGCTTTTCAAGGTAAGGTTGCACCTCTTTGTCGCCCCAATCGAGGTAGCCACGCAAGAAACCCACAAGGTTACCCGAGCCGTCAAATACATAAGTTGCAGGGACAACGTCAGCAGGCATCACCTGATCGATGCTTTTCTTTGGGTCTAACCAGGTCTGATAATGGCCAAGTTTATGACGCTCTAAGAAAGCTTGCACCTTGTCACTCTCTTCATCGATAGAGATAGGTACCACCACCAAGTCGTTATTCTTATTCACTTGGCGGATGTTTTCCATCTGCGGGATCTCTTTAATGCACGGTGCACACCATGTGGCCCACAGATTCACTAGCACCAGCTTGCCCTTAAACTGTTTTAGGCTGATCTCATCGCCCTTGGTGTCGGTAAACTTTACTTCAGGTACTGATCGCGCCGATTGCATTTCGATAAAGCGTGACATAATTAGCGGCTTTTCAATGGCGTCACCAGTGTTATAAACCTTGGTTGAAGCAACTTGCGCCTGAGCTGGCATAAGCAAAGATGAGAGCACCAGTAAGCCGCTCAGCAGGTGTGTTTTATTCATAGGTGTTAGCCTTCATGTCTTGATGTTTACGTTGTTCACGGATCCACATTACTGCAAACGCAATAATGCCAAATAGTAGCAATATCGGCCCAAACCACAGCACCGCCGTTGCGGCTGAAAAGCTAGGTTGGTATCTGATTTTTTCGCCATAGCGTTGTACTAAAAAGTCGATGATCTCAGCTTTGGACTCACCTTGTTCTAGCATTAAAAAAATCTGACCTTTAAGCTCGCTCGCAATCGGTGCCCCCGAATCAAATAGGTTTTGGTTGACCGACATCGGGCAGCGTAGCTCGTGGGCGATTTCAAAGCCCAAATCACGAATTTGATCTTGGGTGTAGTGGATTTTGTCGCTAGCCGCTTGGGCTGACGCTTGCACCGAAAGACTGATGCACAGCAAAATAGCCAAGCCTGCTAACAAGCGGATTAACGATGAGGTGTAAGCTTTACTCATGCGAGATCTCCTGCTTTACAGGCTGCAGTTTTACAGGCAGCAGCTTGATACGGTGTGTTAGCTGTTTGGCAGCTACGCAGGCGTAGCTGATAAAGACCAGACAGAGCAGCAATAACGCCGCCAAGCATCATCATCAAGCCGCCAATCCAGATCCAGCACGCTAGCGGTTTATGGCTAATACGCACTAAGTATTCAGTCTCGCTAAGCTGCTGACCGCTAGATACATACAGGTCGCGCACTAGGTTGCGCATAATGCCCGCTTGAGTCGTCTCCATGGCGTTGGTTTTAAAGGTTTGACGCTGAGGGGTAATGTAACCAACAACGTTATCATCGCTATCGGTTACACGAATATTGGCCTGAATCGCGGTGTAGCTCTTAGCGTCCACATCAACCGTATCTTCATATACAAAGGTGTAGCCTGCCACGACTTTACCTTGGCCTGGGCCCATTCTTAATAGCTCCTCCGTTTCAAAGTTAGATACCGCCGTGGCGCCGATAATGGTGATTGCCACGCCAAAGTGAGCAATCATCATCGCCGACTTGGTAGCGATAACCGCTAAGCCTTGCTGGCGAAGGCTAAATACTAAATAACTTAATGTCAGCACCACCCAGCTTGCCGCCGTTGCGCCAAGCCATACCCAAGGGTTAAAGCCGTCGCGAGTTTGCATGGCCACTAATACACCTATGATGGCAGCTAGCGCGAAAAGTCCTGCAAGTGGGTATAAGCGATTGAACGACTGCTGTTGCCACTTGAGCAATGGCGCCGCGCCCATGAGCAATACCGCCACGAAGGTGAGCGGCACAAAGATGCTATTGAAATAAGGTGCACCCACCGACAGCGTACCTAAATTAAGCAGTTCAAATAGCAGCGGGTAGAAGGTTCCGAGTAATACAGAGATAGCCGCCACCACTAATACGATATTACCCAGCAGCATTATGGTGTCGCGCGATAGTAGCGCAAATTCCGACTTGGATTTTATCTGGTTGGCTTTTAGGGCAAACAGGGTAAGCGCGCCACACACGAATACCCCAAGCAGGAATAGAATCGACATGCCGCGAGTGGGATCTGAGGCAAAAGCATGCACCGACTGCACAATGCCAGAGCGCACCAAGAAGGTGCCGAGTAAACTCAAAGAGAACGCCAATAAACACAGTAATAAGGTGGCTATTTTAAAGCTGCTACGTTGCTGGCTCAGTACGACACTGTGCAGCAGGGCGGTGGCTACCAGCCAAGGAATAAACGAGGCGTTTTCTACCGGATCCCAGAACCACCATCCGCCCCAGCCAAGCTCGTTATAAGCCCACCATGAACCAAAGGCATTACCGCCCGTTAAGAATACCCACGCCATGAGCGCCCAAGGGCGCAGATAACTGGCGTGCTGTTGAGTAAATTGGCCGCCAAGCAAAGCCGCAATCGCCGCAGCAAAAGTAACAGTTAACCCCACGTAGCCTAAAAACAACATCGGTGGGTGAAAGATTAACCCTATGTCTTGCAAAATGGGGTTAAGGTCGCGACCTTCAATTGGAAAGTTAGGTAGCAAGCGGGCAAAAGGATTAGAGGTAAACAGCATAAACAAGTTAAAGCCTGCAATCACAAACGCCAATATAGCAATCATGCGGCCAATAAACAGTGGGTCTTGATAGCGCGATGAAAACACGATTAAACAACCCCAAATCGCGATGGATACCACCCAAAACAACATGGAACCCTCATGGCTGCCCCACACCGCGGCCACTTTATATAAGGTCGCTAATTGAGTATTGGAATGATTGGCAACATAGGCCACTGAAAAGTCATCAAGCAGGAAAGAGATCAATAAACACAAAATAGAGGCGCTAATGGTAACGGTCATTAATGCTGTTAATGACTTTACATAGCTAAACAGGTAGCTATTTTTTGTATAAGAAGCATAAAGAGGGATAAATGAAAGCAACAAGGCCGACACAGTGCTAATTATTAGAAAAATAAGTCCGAGTTCTGGGATCATCTTAATTATATTCTCTATGTTCTAATAAATTATTGGGTTGGTTATATTCTTTTATTAATGATTTTTCTGTGTGGTTTAATATTAGTTTCTAGCCGTTGTTATATAGCTATTCTTACTTTTCATTAATTCACTACTTTATGTGCAACTATTCAAGCAAAGCCTTAAACAGGCCGTTAAGGCTAAGGGTAGGGTATATTAGTGAAGTGTTTTGTGACCTCTCTAACCTTTATTGCACTCCAGCTACGCAGTGATATTTTTTCACGTCTAAAGGCGCTTTTTTTAGGTTCTTTTAGATATCAAAAAATGCTATTACAAATGAAAAACACACTCGGTATGTTTGTTTAAGTTGTTGTATTTAATGTGTTTTCACTGGTTTTTTACTATCTGCACTTTTCTAGATCTCATTTCTTGCAGTGACGCATATTTTTCGCAAAAAAGATGTGGAAAATAGCGTCAACTCAATTGTTCAGTTGTTCAGTTAACAAGAGAGTGACTTAGTTGAATGATGATGAAAATACTATAACTAGATATATCTAGGAGTGATGATGAAAAGTTGGAAACTTAAAGCAGCCGCAAGTGTGCTGTTTTGTTTCGGCGCAATAGGTAACGCTAGTGCTGCTGGTGATAAATACAATAGCATCCCAGAAATGGGTGCATCGGCTAAGAATGCAATCGCAAACTATGCTGGTACAGAAGAAAGAACAGGTGTTAAATCACTGCACGATTATATTGTTCAAGAAGATGAGTTATTTGATTTCTTATTTCAAAACCATCCAATGTTCAAATATCAAGAAGAAGGTAACTTAATTGGTGATTACCATATTAGTGACCGTGGTGAAGAGTATTTAGATACTGGCGGAAGCCAGGCATACAGCAAGCGTGTAGGTCGTCCAAGTGCAGTTCAGTACCGCCTTGGTGCTAAGTCTACTTTGGATTTCCCAAACAACTTCGTAGGTCCAGAGAAGTGTGCAGAATGTCACGCGACTCAATATGAGAAATGGCAACGTTCGCGTCACGCTAACGTAGTACGTTTCCCAAGTGAAATTACTGATAAAGAAGTACCAAACGGCGACTTAAACGCGCCACTGTACGGCAGCGAAGCATCAATGCTACCAGACGGTGTTCGTGCAAACGACGTTTACGCGATTATCGGTACACCACGTACTAAGTACGGTTTCCTAGATTCATGGTTAGTACGCGGTACTTACCACGTTCGTGACGGTTTGTTATCTGAAGGCACCGGTAAAATGGTTGCTGGTGGTAACCAGTTCTCACGTGGTTGGGCTGAGTGGTTAACGCCAGAAATGGCTAAGAAAATTAATAAAGCCATTCCAGAGTTCCCAGTAACACTTGAAGAATTTGGTGATACAGGTTCGCACAAATGGGGTATGACTTCATACGGTGCTAAGTACGAAAAAGAGATGCTATTCCAGCCAGGTAGCTCTTACTGTGAAATGTGCCACACGTACAAGTTTGACTTCCAAAACCAGCAAGAGTTCTTTGATGCACTTGGCGATGCTAAGAAGCTTCAAGAGCACACTATCTCTAAAGGTATTGCTTGTGAAGAGTGTCATGGCGCGGGCGGTCACTTAGATGGCGGTACTGGCGGTATGCAGTCTAACTGTGAACGTTGTCACCAGCGCTTCTTCTTCGTTGACGCACTAGCTGATACAGAGCAAGCACAAGAGAAAATGGAATACGCATTTGGCGTATACATGAAGTCTGCTTGTCCATCTTGTGGTACTGAAGGCTCGCAAATGTTTGCTTCTGCTCACTACGAGAAAGGCATGCGTTGTACAACTTGTCACGATCCACATGAAGTAACTGACGGCGATTTCCTATCTGGTTTCTCTACGCCAAAGTTGAAGAAAGACTGTGTTGACTGTCACGAAGCGCAAGCAACGATTGCTGACAACACTGACACGCACAGCAACCAAACTTGTCAAAGCTGTCACATGCCAAACATGGGTAGTTGTGAAAACTTCGCTGCGATTCAGTTCCCAGACAGCGCAGGTTTTGACGCGGTTCGTCGTACACACATGTGGAAGATTGATATCGACCCAGAGCGTAAGACACTTAACCCACCTGAAGGTCAACCACGTGATTCAAGCGTGAAAGGCTGGACAGTCGCTAAGAACGAAGACGGTCACAACTACTTAGACTTAATGTGGACTTGTGCTCGTACCGCGATTTCTGACAAAGACGTAGTGGACAACAAGGGTTGTCACAGCCCATTCCAGTCTGAGCTAGAAACGGGCCTACATTACGACGACCAGATGGAAATCTACGGCGAAGTGATGAAGATGCAAAAGCCTGTTAAAGCGGTTTATGCCGAAGTTGAACAAGCTCTTGAGCGTATCGACATGCTACTAGAAGTGACTAAGTTGTCTACTGCAGACAAGACTGAAGTCCTAATGCTAGCTGAGAAAGCACAAGAAACGATTGAGCTAATTAAGAAAGATGGCTCATGGGGTGTTCATGGCTTCCGTTACAGCCAGAAGCGTCTAGACGCAGCACTAACTTATGTTACCCAAGCTCAAAACATTCTTGACGGTGTTGGTTACAGCGCTAAATAAATGTAATTGAGTTTATACCGACCTCAACCTAGGCACGCTTAGGTTGAGGTAACAAAGAGAGAAAATATGAATAGAGTACTGGGAAGTGTCGTTTTCACCGTCTTGTTATCAATGCTATCAGCGGGCAGTTATGCCGGTGGTGGCCAAGAGATGGGCCCTGCTACATATTATGATGAGCCGCTTAATACGATCACCATGATGGAAGCACAAACCTTAGTGGGCAAAGAGGGAGTTTACTTCTTTGATGTCAACACATTGGAATTATGGGCAGAAGGATTCATTCCAGGCGCTGTTTATTTCAACGTAAAAAATTGGAAAGACTTGCTGCCAAAAAACAAAGACGCACTGATGGTTTTCTACTGTGCAAACCGTCTTTGTAATGCCAGTGAAATTGCTGCTCGACATGTGATGAAACTGGGTTACACCCAGGTGCTTCAGATGCCAGATGGAATATATGGCTGGCGTTTAGCTAATCGAGTAACAGAAAAGCCATAACGGATTATGTAAATTTATTTTTTAGTGAGATTGATTGTATGAAAAAGCTTAAAAAAAGTGTCTTGGCCGTTGTGTCTTGTCTAACCCTATCAGTATCTGTGTCATGTTTCGCTAATAGCGATTTGACCACTGACGTTGAAAAGGAATCGTACAGCATAGGTGCATCATTTGGCCACCATATCTCTAGTCAGGTATATGGCCAATCTCAGTTAGGCGCTGAAGTGGATATGGCTCAGGTGGTTAACGGTTTACTCGACGCTTTGAAAGATGAGACAAAAATGTCTAAAGAGGAAATTGTGACTTACCTAAACCAACGTGCTGAAACGCTCAATGCGGCTAAGCAAGTCAAGTTAGATGCTCTGACTGCTAAGAACTTGGCAGCAGGTGTTGCTTTCATGGCTGAAAACGCTAAAAACAGCGACGTTAAACAGACTGAGTCTGGGTTGCAGTATGAAGTGATCACCATGGGTGACGGCGCAATGCCAGCGGGCAATGACGTGGTTACTGTGCACTACAAAGGCACCTTGATTGATGGCACTGAGTTTGACAGCACTTATGATCGCGACGAGCCTAACCGTTTCTCTTTAGTTACCGTAATTGAAGGCTGGCAAGAAGCCCTTGCTTTGATGCCTCAAGGGTCAAAATTTAAGTTAACGATTCCACCTGCACTTGCTTACGGCGACCGTGTTGTTGGCATGATCCAGCCGCATTCGACTTTGGTATTTGAAGTTGAACTTGTCAAAGTTGAAGCACCTGGTGAAGGCGCTCACGGCATGGGACTGAGTGGCATGGGTATGGGTGGCATGATGGGCGGCTCTATGGGCGCCAATCCACACAAATAAATTTGATATTAATTATTGATATAGAGCCAAAATGAACACTGTACTTATTAGTATCCTCATTATTTTATTCTGTTCGGCAGCGTTCCTTTTTTGTCACCATTTAAGGTACGACAAAAAAGTCAGCGAACTTGAATCAGATGTTGGGCACTTTTTTGGCTCTACGATTAACTTCGACTCAGTTGAGGTTAATCAAAACAATAATTATTACTTTGGAACCATTGGTTTCTTTCTAATTAGTGTTTCAGCTTTACTTTATTTAACAGTTGGCAGTTATCAGAATTTGGACTCAGCCAAGGTTGATTACAATATTGATTATTTGCTCGTTGCAGATATTAACAAAGGCCAGAAACTCGCAATAGAAAACCCCGGTGATCCACTAGTGCTATTAGGGCTAGCCCAGTCATATGTTGACGGTGGCTTATACAACGACGCGCTAGGAACCTTAGACCAACTATTGGCGATAGACGCCGAAAACACTGAAGCGTTAGGGCTTAAAGCAACGTCTATGTACTACCGCGATGACCGCGTTATCAACATGGACACTTCTTTAGTGATCGCGAGGGCGCTAACTCTACATCACCAAGAATTACATACCCGATTATTAATGGCTAATGATGCTTACCTTAACGGTAATTATCAAAAGGCGATTGATAACTGGAATATTGTTTTAACCAATAAAGTGCAAGCGTTTAATCGTGGTGCAATTCAATTCGCCATCGACAAGTCTAAGGGCAAATTAACGCAAGTTAAATCCTAGTGGTTAATAACCCCAAATAAACGTACTAGCAAAAATATTAAATATAAAAATTACGTGTCGGTGTTAAACCGATAATCGGAGGATGCTGTGAGTGAAAATCTAGAGAGACGGAGGTTCCTGAAAGGTCTAGGAGCCAGCTCTTTGATATTGGCACCGCTAGGGTGTAGCTCGGTCAAAGACAAGGAAGATACCAACAAGCCTCACTACGTTATGGTTTTCGACCAAAACAAATGTGTTGGTTGCGGTGAGTGTAAGGATGCTTGTAACAAAGCTAACCACTTACCTGAAGGTAAATCTCGCCTGTTAATGGAAGAGCAATCGAGCGCCGTTGAAGGTCAGCCTTGTCCACACTGTGGCAAAACAAATGACTGTGGTTGTCAGCGTAAGTTTGTCCGTGTTTCATGTCAGCAATGTAAGAACGCACCTTGCGTCACTGTTTGTCCAACTGGCGCGGCTCACCGCGACGAGAAGACAGGCATTGTGACTATGGACGCGTCTAAATGTGCTGGCTGTAAGTACTGTATTGGTGCTTGCCCGTATGACGCACGTTTTATCAACAAAGAAACTGACGTAGCCGATAACTGTGACTTCTGTCTAAACAGCAAACTTGCCATTGGCGAGCTACCTGCTTGTGTGCAGCAGTGCCGTTACGATGCGTTGATTTTTGGTGATGCAAACGACCCAACTTCATATGTGAGTAAGTTATTAGCAGTGAAGGACTCGGTACGTATTAAGCCGGGCTTCGGTACTGAACCTAGCTTGCGCTACATCCCTATTGTGAAGTTAGGAGTATAGTCATGGACGGTAATATTGAATTTACCATGGGCCTGTCACAAGGCATCGCGTGGCCTTGGCCAATTGCGGTTTACCTGTTCTTTGCTGGTATCTCTGGCGGCGCACTATCGGTTGCTCTGTTCATTCGTTTCTATAAAAAACAAACTGAAAACACGCCTTTCTTAAAGGCGGCATCTTTAGTTTCTTTAGTCACGATTGCACTAGGTATGCTGTGCTTGGTTTTAGACTTAACCAATCCGCTGTTTTTCTGGCGAATCTTGGTGTTCTACAACCTAAACTCAGTGATGTCAGTGGGTGTTATTGCACTATCTGCCTATATTCCGCTAGTCGCGTTAGTGACCTTGTTTGCGATGGAAGAAGAGATCAAAGCCTACAAGCCTTTGAACTTCTTACTACCAATCATCGACAAGTTACGCGGTATTCGCGCACCATCTGAAAAGCTAGTCCTGCTACTTGCTATGTCAGTGTGTGCTTACACCGGCTTCTTGATCTCTGCACTAATCCGTTTCCCAATAATCAATACTTCAGTATTGCCAGCGCTATTTGTTGCGTCAGGCCTTTCTGCGGGTGCCGCTGCTGCCAAAATGATTGCAGTATCAGTATTCAAAGAAGACTTACACAGCAAAGACATGCACACATTGCATGGCTTTGAATGGCCAGTTATGGCAGCCGAAGCTCTGTTCCTATTCATGATTATCATGTCTTTGGCTACAGGTAATGAAGGTGCACAAGCTGCATTTGCTGGTTTCCATACCGGTATCTGGGCGAACGTGTTCTGGATTGGTGTTGTGGGTATCGGTTTTGTGGGTCCTCTATTGCTTAACTTCGCCACAGGTAAGGCCTTTAGTCATTCAGCTAAAGCGTTTTACATGTCAGGCATGTGTGCAGTAGTTGGCATGATGTGTCTGCGTATGTTTGTTATTTACGCAGGTCAGCTAAATGCCATCTAGTCGAATGAATTCGATAGCCGTATAAGTTTCCCCGACTTAACAGGTGCCTCGATTTTATAGACGAAAGTGAGTAGCGAGTTTGCGGTCACTGACTCTTCAGTGCGCTTGAGCTGAGCCTTTAGTGCTTAGCTTAGCGCGGGAGTGAGTGACCCCTAACTCAATACAAATAATGTTAGTCGTAGTGGTTGTGGTAAAGAAGCCGCAAGTCTTTGAGCGCTTTCCCTATGGGTGCTTAGTGATCTATTCGCTTCATTATTACAGCCATAAATTAGACTAGCTGTGAGTAAGCTAGCCCTTTGATGTCGCCCCTGCAAGGCAATTGAAGGGGTAGCCTGAAAGCACAGTGATTTGGAAATATCATGAAAAAGTTAATCTGTTTACTATTTCTTTTACCTCTACTCAGTGCGTGCAGCGAAAGTAGCGCGGATGCAACCCAATATACTGCAGAGGCGATCCATGAACATGACCGCTGCCACCTGTGCGGCATGATGATCACCAAATACCCAGGACCCAAAGGCCAAGTCCACCTTAAAGGCCAAACAATCGTGCCTAAGTTCTGCTCGACTCGCGACATGTTTAACTTTGCCTTACAGAGCGAAAATAAACGTCAAATTGAAGCGCTATTTGTCCATGATGCTGGCAACACCGACTGGGAAAAACCACAAGATAGCAGCTTTACCGACGCGAAAACGGCCTGGTATGTATACGGTACGATAAAAAAAGCCGTGATGGGTCCAGCTGTAGCCAGCTTTAAGCACCAGGCAGATGCGGTCAACTTTGCCAAAGAGTTTGGTGGGGCTGTATTGCCTTACGACAAGATTGATATCCAGTTATTAGCGGGCGAGTAAATCATCCGCTTTATTTAGAGTCACAGGTAAGTGTTTACTTACTTTTTGAAGTTAATTATGAAAGCAGTCACCCAAAAGCGAATGTTAAAGCGATTACATCGCTGTGCTAAATGCCTCCTGATAAACGTATGGTTTGCAGCACTTGCTAGCCCTGGCAGTGTTGCTGCCACGTATTCGGTCGCCAATGCTGAAATGCTAACTCAGCGACTAAAAAGCGTGGCTGCGGGTGACACCGTTTTACTTAAAGCGGGCACTTACCTAGGCCAGTTTGAGATCCATCAGCCTATTCATCTTACGGGTGAGCTGGGCGCGATTATTGATGCAGAGCACCGTGGCACGGCTCTGGGGATCTTTAGCTCAAATGTACACATCTCTAATGTGCAGATCCAAAATTGGGGCGCCGATCTGTACGAGCGTGACTCTGGTGTTTTTGTGCAAGATAACGCTAATCATGTACGAATCGAATCAAGCCGTCTCAATGGCGATGGCTTTGGCATTTACTCAGAAAACTCAAATCATATTACGGTGGCAAATAATATGATTTCAGGCAACCCAGAGTTGTACAAACTCGACCGAGGTGACGGTGTTTACCTAAAAGGGGTCGACTCACCAGTGGTACATGACAACAAAATTTCCTATGTGAGAGACGGAGTTTACCTCGAAACCAGTACCAATAGCCTAGTGTTCGATAACCGTTTTCACTCGCAGCAATACGGTATTCACTACATGTATACCCAACATGATGAGGCCTATGGCAACGAGGTTAATAACGTTGACGGTGGTTACGCCATCATGAGTTCAAAGTTTGTTAATCTGCATCAAAACCAGGTCTCGAATGCGATTGATTTTGGTGTGCTGCTCAATATCAGCAATTACTGCATTGTGACTAATAACCGCGCGTCGTTAGCTCACAACCCACAAGGAACGCCTGAGCTAGGTAACGAAGGTAAAGGGATCTTTATTTACGGTGCTCGCGACAACGAAGTGACCCATAACCTGTTTGCAAACAACGATATCGGCATCTATATGGCCATGGGCGGCGAAGGCAATAAAGTCTATGGCAACCAGTTTGTGAATAATAATATACAAGTTAAATATGTCGGCGACTCGCTGTTAGAGTGGAGCCATGAAGGGCAGGGTAACTATTGGGGTGGCCATATGGGCTGGGATACTAACCATGATGGCATTGCCGATAAACCATACCGCCCTAACGACAATCTCGACAAACTGTTTTGGCTCTATCCTGAAGCGCGATTCTTAATGAATAGCCCTGTTGTTGCAGTGCTTCGCTGGGTACAAGGTCAATTTGAGTTTGGTCCAGCAACAGGCATCGTAGACAGCTTTCCATTATTAACGCCTCACATGGAGCAATAACCATGGGTCACTGCAGCGCAGTTAATTTGCCAATTGAACAAGATAAGACAGAGAGCATAATGCTTCCCCCTTCGATAAAACTAACCGATGTTAGCCTAAAATATCATGAGTTCACCGCATTAAGTCATGTCAGCTTTGACGTTAAGGCCGGGCAAACTATGGCGCTGTTAGGCCATAACGGTGCGGGTAAATCGAGTCTGATAAAAATCATTCTTGGTTTGATTCCCCCTACCAGTGGCGCGGTTAGTATCATGGGCCAAGCAGCTCAGTCAAACCATCGAAAGCATAACGTTAACTTAGGTTACCTGCCTGAGGATGTTAGCTTCTATGACAAACTCAGCGGCCGTGAAGTCCTATGTTACTTTGCGGCACTAAAGGGCATTGGCATGGCTCGCGTCGAGTCGTTGTTTGAAGAATTTGGCCTTGAATATGCCCAGCACCGCCAGCTAAAAACTTACTCAAAAGGTATGAAACAGCGCCTAGGTGTGGCGCAGGCCATTTTATCAGAGCCTAAAATATTATTACTTGATGAGCCAACGGTGGGGTTAGACCCGCAAGCGTCGCAGTTCCTATACGGCAAAATAAATCAGTTAAAGCAAACGGGTTGCGCGGTGGTGATTTCGACCCACGAACTGTCGTTAGTGGAATCTCATCTTGATACCGCATTGATCATGGCCAAGGGCAAGTGTCAAGCGATAGGGACATGTGCCCAGCTGAGTATGAATAGCGGCTTAAAAAGCAGTATCAACTTCAGTGAGCTGAATGACAGAGTGAAGAGCAATGCTTATCTGCAGCAATATTATCAAGACGGTTTACTGCGTTTTAACGCTGAGCACAAAGCCGACATCATTAAGCACTTAGTCTCGCAATGCCAAATATTTAATTTTGAAATTAAAGAGCCACGGCTTGAAGACATTTATCACGATTTAATGGGGCAGTCTTTACGCTCCGCAGCAGAGCAGTCATAACATGTATATCAATAAACTTACCTCGCCGATCCTCATTATCGCCTATAAAGAGATCTGCGACAGTTCGCGCAATCGTTGGCTTGCTTTTATGGGCAGCATGTTTTTAGTCTTGTCTTTAAGTGTCAGCTTTGCTGGTAGTGCGGTGACGGGAAGTTTGTATCTTCCAGAGCTCAATAGTTTGATGACCAGCTTATCGACCATTTCGGTCTTTATTATTCCATTGGCAGCGATATTGCTCAGCTATGACAGCTTTGTTGGTGAGGACGAGTCCGGTACCTTATTGTTGCTACTTTCCTACCCACTCACGCGGATGCAAATTCTATTTGGTAAGTTGCTCGGCCATGTGACGGTGATGTTTGTTGCCACTGGCGCTGCTTTTGGTTTAACGGCGGTACTATTAATGCTGTTAGGCGACCATTACCACAAGGGGGATCTAATCAGCGCCTTTGTGCAGTTCTTAATAAGTAGCAACCTGTTAGCACTGACCTTTATTTTAATCAGCTATATTGTCAGCCTTAAAAGCACCGAAAAAGCCAAGGCGATTGGCGGTTTACTGCTAATTTGGTTTTTATTTGTCCTTATCTATGATCTGTTACTACTGACTATTTTAGTGTCAGACTTTTCATTCGCGAACCAATATGTCATCAACACCCTCATTGCCATGAGCCCGACGGATCTTTATCGAGCGATTAACCTAGTCGCGATTGATGGAAGCAGTGCCAGCGGCAGTTTAGCCATGATAGCGACAACCGATTGGGGTTTACCTAGCATGTACGCACTATTGCTATTGTGGATAGTGTCATTGACGGGGCTTTCGCATCAAATCTTCAAGCGTAAGCCGCTTTAATGGGATTAAAGCCTCTGAATAACTAGCCCATCAATTTCATGCCTTGAACTCTGTTACTTCTCGACTTGCTGAATCGAGCATCTTGAAGTTACTTGGGTATATATCTAAAGAGGTAAGTTAGCTAAGCGCTAAATTTGTGAGCGTTAGCGACTATTGGCTTACTTACCTCGACTAATTTGAGCCAATAATCACATTCCGCTTAAGTAGTTAACTGTAAACTTCGCGAGTCGAAATATTTATATCTATCAATTACTCCTGATAAGTAGTAGAGGTACATTGTGTTGAAAATTACTCCTTATTTGGAGTTAGATACAGAAGCGAACCAGTTAGTTGATCATGTGAGCGGTAAGACGGTCGGTTTAACTTTCTCAGAATCTGCTGTACTACACCGCCTGTTATTGTCTTCAAATCCCGTTTGCTCAAAAGAAGAGCTTCTTAGCGCTGGCTGGCCCGATCGCGTAGTGGCGGTGACCTCGTTAACTCAATGTATTAGCACCTTGCGTAAAAAGCTCGATGGTTATCGTGAGATCCAATTAAAAACCATTGCTCGTCGTGGTTATCAATTGCATATATCGACCCAATCCCATGTGAAGATGCTAGCAGTCAATGATGCTGAATCGATGCGCGCCGCATTTTTCGATGTGTCTTTACTGGTTAAAATTTCAGGCATCGTAATCGCGTTGCTGTTAATTATTCTTGCCTGGTACTTCAGTGATTATCACAAGGTAAAGCAGAACCTGTCACGCTGGAGTAGCAATGAGCAATTTGAGTTGCAGGTGGGCGGCTTAAAGGGCAGTGCTCAGCTGTTATATAAAGATAATGCGCCGCATCTGCATCCATTTATGTGGGAAAAGCACTTACTGCCAGACACCAGTTTTTTAACTTGTCATGATGATTTTAATGCTTTCGCAGCCACCGATGGTGCCAACTATTCGATGGCACTTTGTCCGGGTAATGATAAAGAACAATGCGCGGGTAAGGGCCTAATTAACATCACGTCGGTCGACTCCGAACCTGCAGAATTAAACCTGCAAAAATTTGTAGATCTGTCGAGCGCCATGGAGCAACGTATTCGCTATAACCGGGTTATGTTGCCTGAGAGCACTGATACTAGCGGCGCTTTTTTAGAGCATAACTACCAAGCGGATGTATATTTTCCGGTTAAAGATGAGCTGCTAATCCGCGCCGATATTAATATGTCACTGATCTATGATTCAGCTGATACTGGTGAGTTTTACTCTTCGACCTGTATTACCGACCAAGATTGCTTAACTACACCGATTAAGTACAAGGTGCGAGGCAAGTTTAAGCAATATTCAGGCATGATTGGCGGCCTTAAGGCTGATATATTCCAGGTTAAGGTCGAGCAGAAAGACTTGATTAAGCCAGATAAACTTAATGACTCGGCGGTGCGTTTTTATCGCGATTTGAGAAAGCGCGATATTAAGGATGAAGAGTTGTATTTCATTCGAATTCATCAAGATCACAAGACGGCGGTGTGGATCATTCCGTTGTTTGGGCAAGTTACGGCTTGGTACCATTATGAGAGGTTTGATATCTAACTTGATATCGAGGTCAAGTTTTGTGAGGCATCAGGCTGCGCCTGACTTATAAGTTAGACTGCGTCTAACAGTTAGCATTATGGGACTGCGTCACTCTTGATAAAGGTCGTGAGCTTCCAGCTCACACTCGGGCAAAAGGGGGACAACAGCTTCCCCCTCTTGCATCTCCCGAGCCGCGCCTAACGAAGTTGTCTTCCTCATGCTTATTCGAAATAGTCTAACGCTTCCGATGGGGCATCCTGCCCCGCGAAAGCTACGCCCACATCCATGTGGGCATCACGACTATTTCATCAACGCACTTCGGCAACTTCGATGGGGAAATGGTGTTTTCTGTTGGTGTAGTCAAAGGTTTGAGAAGAATACTTTTTATATTCAAGAGTTGCTTAATTGATTATCTATATCATTCAGTAGTATGAGTACTTATGATTAACTTAAAGGCTTTATCAATTGGTACTCCTGACGTTGATAGAGCTATAATTTTATCTCTATATTCAGAAACAGGTTTTGTAAGTAAAAATAGATTTTTGTTCTCTTTCCAGTACTCACTCATTAATTTAACTGCTGAATAGGAGGATTTACTTTGTTGATCAAATACTAGCTTTAAGTCGGATAAAGAAAATGCCTCTTCGGAAAGATTGTTGGAGTTATACTCATCAATAGAATCCTCTTTGTGACTAAGTCCTTTAAAGGCTTTTTTTGTCCCATTTACATATTTAATTAGGTAATTGGGAGCATATCCTTCTCCTTTTGTTCCGAAATACACAGCGTTCAATTCGTCTTCACTTGAGTTTTCTATCACTTTCCATAGGTAGTCTAGTTGTTCAATTGTTTTTAGTGTTTCTAATGTCCAAATGATACCACTCATGAATTTGTCCTTTTTTGACAAAAAAATCATTTATATTATTAGCGTAAATGTTTTATTTAATAGACTTATATCGTGAAGCAGTTTTAAAAACGCCCCCATTCAATACAGTCACAGAGTTTTTTTCAAGCTCATATCCCAACTCTTTCATTACCTGTTTAGTCATACTACCTGCTAACTGTTTGAATCTGTCAAAAGTTGCTTTTTCAGCCGATTCAACACGAAAAAATTCAAATTTTTCTCGTAAATAAGGTGATAAAGGCTCAAGTGCAGGCTTTCGCAAAAACGTTGCTGTTTCCATTCGTATTTGATTTTCTGGGGAACATAAAAAGTCCCAAAGAAGTTCAGCCTCAAAAGTTTTTGCTAGCTGAGTAAGAGCTGGTGAGGGTGTATAGTGAATCTCTAAGTTATTCATTTAATGTCTCTTATTTTATGACTGTAGTTAACCTTGTGTATATAATAGGTTTCTTTTGGTGGTATGGTCAATAAGTATTTTTAAAAAAAGAAAGGTTTTATATGAGATATGTTACTCTTGCGTAGAGCCCCATCATAGACACCATCGTTAATGGCATGTTTGTAGGCCTCTTAGCCCCATCATAGACACCCATCGTTAATGGCATGTTTGTAGACCTCTTACTAAGCTTTAGTTATTGCTGAAGTAGGAGGTGATTATGCCCCGCGCTAGAAGTACGCTAATTAGTCTTGAAGACACGCCTTATTATCATTGCTGCAGTCGGGTGGTTCGACGGGCTTTCTTATGTGGTGATGATAAGTACACAGGCAAAAACTATGATCATCGGCGTGGTTGGGTAGAGGAACAAATACTCAAGTTAACAGAAGTATTTGCAATTGATGTAGCAGCCTATGCTGTGATGAGTAACCATCTGCATGTAGTGCTTTATATCGACTTAGAATCCGTTAATCGTTGGTCAGATAGAGAAGTAGTTGAACAGTGGCACAAACTGTTTAATGGTACTGATTTAACTCAGAAGTTTGCTAAAGGTGATGTGATAGAAGAATGTATGGTTGCTACACTCAAGCACCTGATAGCGACATACCGCTCACGCCTCTGTGATATCAGCTGGTTTATGAGGTGCCTTAATGAACCAATTGCAAGGCAAGCTAATTATGAAGACAACTGTACAGGTCATTTCTGGGAGGGGCGATTCAAGAGCCAAGCATTACTGGATGAAGCTGCAGTGCTCGCCTGTATGGCTTATGTAGAGCTTAATCCTATTAGAGCTAAGATGGTCAAAACACCTGAAAAGTCGGACTACACCAGCTTACAATTAAGAGTTAATGCGGCTCTAAAAGGTAAGCAGTCTGCTAAGTTACTGCCGTTTATCGGTAACGAGAGACAACACCAAACCAAAGGTATCAACTTCTCTCTTCAAGATTATCTAACACTTGTAGATGAAACAGGCCGAATCATTCGTGATGACAAGCGAGGAGCCATTTCTCATAGTGCAGAAAAGATATTGAATAGACTCAATATTCCAAGCGATAACTGGATAAAAGTCACCACCGAGTTTGGCAAGCTGTTTCATGGCCCTGTTGGCTCGTTGCAGGAGCTAACTCATTATTGCGAACATTTAGATAAGCGACGACGGCACTTCGCTAATAGCTGTCACCATCTACAAGTCGGCTAAGAACTTCTAAACAAATTACTCGTTATACCGTTCTAGTTCGGTTGGCTTTCCACGCTCGTTTTTTAGCTTATTTACTCTAAACCCCTCAGTTTTATTCAGTTAATCACTAAATTATTTGCCTGCCATCAAATAATGCTACACCTCATGTTTATAGTTTGAGAAAGATTTCGTTATAACGGTTATATTGTTGATTAATAATGGATGGCTTAGCTTAAAATCAGTTGATTAATAATGGATGGCTTAGCTTAAAATCAGCTTAGCTTAAAATCATCATCTCACGACTAATTGTTGAGTGTGAGCGATCTAATAGCCTTCCTATTTCGCGCATGGACTTCTTTTGGTAGTGATACCACTCAAATAACCTTTTACGTTCCCACTCTGTTAAGTGGTTATATTGCTGTCCCATAATCCCCTCCTAATCTTTTAAAAAAGTATAGGTGGTGCACTTCTAGGTTGAACGTGGCTGTTTTAGCTATGTGGTAAACACCGTAATCTAAATGTTTATTTTAACTGCTAAGTTAATCCTTTCTTACCTCTTTGACGTATAGCTTTTGACAAAGAAAATCGTCCGGTAAGTGCTAAAGCAATTGCCTGTCTAAGCTGCAGACCAAACACGAGAGTTAATGGGGTAACCAATGTTTTCAATATTTAAACGAGATCCTGCCAAGAAACTTAAAAAGCTGTATTTTGCTAAGCTTGAGCAAGCGATGCTTGCGCAGAGGAAAGGCGATATTAGAACTTACTCGCTACTGACGGCAGAAGCGGGTGAAATAGATAAACAACTATCAAATCTCAAAATTTCATAGAGCTCGACCATTCCTCAATATCGGCAGTAAAATGCTAATGCTAATCTGAGCTACCGAATATGATCAGGAGACTCAAGACGTTAGTTGTTATACCTAGACTAACTTAGGCTTCAGGCGCGCTGATATGTGACGCCGCCGCACCTCTTTACAACTTGATTCGCATTTTATTGCTATGCAAGATAACCTGCTGTCGCTTTATCTATTTGTTTTCTAATTTGATTCCACCGCCAAGGATGCAGTATGGCCCAGTTTGATAAGTCTGTTTCTATTGTTGTCGATCCAAGTTCCCCCGAGAGTATTACCAATGCATTAGCCGAGTATCGTCAGCGTTTAGCAGACGGTTCGGCGTTTCGCTTAACCATGAATCTGTTGCTCAATGTGCAGTTTGTTAAGCCTGATGGCAGTGCACTGACTATCGAGGATGCAGGAGATAATCGCGCCTTGGTAGAGCAGGCCATTAATACCTGTCGTTTTGAGGAAAAACAGGCCTACATCAGTGAACCTGTGCTGTTTGGCGCTGCATTGAATTTCCCAGAACTTATGCCTGCGGTGGTTGAAACGGTTACAGCTTTGGTGGCGTTTTCCCGCAGTCGCAATGACTCTAACGATCTTTGGATAGATGATTACAACGCATTCGGTATCGAAGCCTTGTATATGCTGATTGCAACCGAGGTTAGTTATAGCCCGATGCTCGCTCGTTTTCTGGTGCCTTACTGGGATACGCAAACCATGGCGGCACCGCTGTACTTGCTTGCTGGTTTAGTTGCTAAGCATGGCTGGACGCAAGACCTGATCAAGGCTTATGTCTGGTGCGATAGTGCTGAGGTACGCAGTTATTTTTATGCAGAGACGTCGTCTGAAGAAGCGGATGCGGTGCAACCAGACTTATTGTCGCACCTACAATCCAATCCTGACGATTATCGCTATTTTAAAAACGAGCTTTTAGCGCGACTGCAAACCAGTCCTATTTTAGCGCTTGCGGACGCAACGAACTCGCTGACGCAGATGCTGTTTGAGTATTACGACAGCATGGGCGCTTGGCCTGTGGGATGCGATCGCTGGCAGCTTGAAGACGAGGCTGAATTCTCAAAAGAGGAATGGCAAGACAAGGTTAAACAACAGCTTATTTGTGGCGCTAAGGTTGAAGATGAGATTATCGCCTTAGCGGCAAGCCTTACTGAAACCCGCAGCGAATCGGATTTTTTTGCTATAGCCGAAGCG
The DNA here is from genome assembly GCF_052977125.1 of Shewanella sp. 30m-14. Lineage (NCBI taxonomy): Bacteria > Pseudomonadati > Pseudomonadota > Gammaproteobacteria > Alteromonadales > Shewanellaceae > Shewanella > Shewanella sp. 30m-14. The sequence continues at coordinate 109,620 of NZ_JBRILW010000014.1, forward strand.
CAGCGCAATGGCGTTGATAACGTTTATCAAGCTTGGATGCAGCCCGCTGAGGCTGAGCAAGAGATTGATACTGCAGCAGATCCAGAAGTTGAAGCAATCGAGTGGGATGAAGCAACTGGGCGTAGATTCTTTACCTGCTTGAACCCAAGAACAGATTTAATCAGCCAAAATCGACTTGAACGTCTCAGTGATGAGCTTGGCTATCGTGACGGCCAAGAAATCATTGAAGCCTTACCTTATATGCCGTTGCATCTGGGGAGTAGTACTTATCTTGCGCTACGGTTGCTTAATAACCCCAGTCTTGCCGAGCGTACAGCAATTGAGCAATGGCTTGAGCAGCACTTAAGTAAGCTACTCACTGACTTTGTCCTTAAGTATTGCGAAGTACCAGAAGAGGCTAGCGAGGCACTGCATCAGTGGCTTTGCTGTGCTGAGTTTGAAGCAGTTTCTGGAGCTGACTCTCAAGCTGACAATACAGAGAGTATTGACGCAGAAATGATCGAGATTGTGCGCGCAGGTATGGCAAAAGATGGGGGTAAGTCAGGGCCTGAAATCAGCGCTAAACAAGCGGCTTATTGGACCCTGTTTACCCATGATGCGGGTCAGCGCTGCATGTTAACCACCTTGTTTTTACAAAGCGCAAGTAAGCAAAATCAGGCTGAAACGAGTCAGCTCGATCCCTCTAGTCAGGTTGTGCTGTTAGCTAAAAGACATTGGCAACTCTGGCTGTCGCTAGCGCCCCAGCGAGTGATAAATCGCATTGTGAAGTTTAAGGCCGATTATTCGCTTTACGCGGCGATTGATGCTCAAGATGCCGAGGCCGGTTTATTCGATTTATTGCAGCAACACGGTGTAACAGATGCCATGCTTGAAGCCTTTACTTTGATGGTAGATCAACAAGTCGCTGACTATCGTCCTGCCGATCCCCGCTTTGCCCTGCGTTATGCTAGCAAGGTCGCGCAATATGCAGAGTTAGAACCAGCTGATACCTCTATGATAGGGCGTCAGCAGTGGCTGCAATTCGAGGCCTTATTGCAGCAGCTTGAGTACTGCCGTGAAGATCAAGTGCTGGAGTTTTTACAGCATATTAATGCTATCAACCCAGATATGCCGCTGCCGATAGTCCCCATGTTTGAGACCGCCTTGCTCAATACCTTAAAAGAGGATTTCGATGACGCGAGTGCGCAAACTCTGTATGACAAACTGATGGCCTATCTTGCCAGCGGTGAGGGATTAGAGACGTTGAGCCCAGAGGCGTTAAAAATGCCAAAACTGCAGGGCTGGAACCCATACCCAATGCACCGCAGTAAACTCGGGCCGGCTGATTTTATCTGGATGCTACCAAGCGAAATGGCGCAGCGCCTAGCGCTGTTTTTAGCGCAACTAGGTAAGCGTGGCTTACATTGGCTAGGAAGGAGTTCAGTAGAGAGCGCCTATGTTGCCTGTCTTATTCAACGTGGTGAGCTGCAAATGGCAGAGCGCTGGAGCCATTGTGAAGTTGGCAATGAGCGTCACCGAGACAGTGAGATGGGCGATGCGCTCGATATCGCCAAACAAAGCTGGGTACTCAACTGGCTTGATAACGCCGGCGTACCAGAGGCATCTTTGGTGTATTTCGCCGTGCATGAAGGCTATGAGCAACAGGCGTTTGTATGCAGATTAGCGGCAGAAAACCGCTTGCCGGATATGCAGAATTGGTTGACGGCTAATGAGCGGGGACAATTACTTGCGATGCTGCAAGGGGCTGGAACATTGCCACAGGCCACCACAGAAGGTTTTTTGCAAGATTGCTCCAGCGCTGTGAAGCAGTTGGCTAATAAGCTGTTTGGTAACCGAACTTAACAGCAATAGAACTGGGTGGCTGTGTTGCTGCCACCCTTACTCCTTTTTGCAAAGTAAAAGTGCAAGTTTAAAGTGCAAGTTCAAAGTACAAGCTCAAAATAGAAAACATTTTTCAAAATAGAAAACATTTTTCAAAATAGAAGCTCATTACTCATTGCTCATTGCTCATAACGGTTTTACACGTCGTATCTAAGCCAATTAGTCTAGATTCCAATTCTTAAAAATAGCCCCTTAAAAATAGTCCCTTAAAACACGTTTTAAAGCCCTTTACCCTGGACTTGGGCGCTAGAGGGAGATCCGTTTATCATTTTGCTGCAATACACCAACGTCAACCTACTCCCTTTATGATTATAACTGCGCTAGGCCTTATACCGCCTAAGCTTGCGAGACTTCCTTATTAATCGCTGCTTGGTTTTTAATCGCTGTTTTGTAACTTTTTTGCGCTTTAAGAAACGTTTAACGTGCATTTTTATATCTAAAAACATCTCTCTGGCTGTATTTATCTTTCTGTTTTTTAACGTAAATGTTGTTTTCACATCTAATCGCTTCTAATGCTTTTTTTAGTGTGCTGTAGCTCAGGTTTTTACTGTTTTTTATATGGAAAATAGACATCGCTCAGTTGTTTAGCTCAATCGGTGAACGGTTAGTTTTTAAAAAAGTGTGCTTATAAAAGCATGCAAAAACAGTGATAAAAAATAAAATAATGATAAGTAGGAGTGAATGATGAGACGGTGGAAACACAAGGTAGCATTAAGCATGCTGTTTTGTTTTGGTGCCATTGCCAATGCGAACGCTGCTGGAAAATATGACAGTATTCCCCAAATGGGTAAAACCGCTAAAGGGGCAATAGCTGAATACAACGGTATGCAACAAGTCAACGGCGTAAAAACGCTGCAAGACTATATTGTTCAAGAAGAAGAGTTATTTGATTATCTATTCGAAAACCACCCAGTATTCAAATATCAGCAAGCCGGTAATTTAATTGGTGATTACCATATTAGTGACCGTGGTGAAGAGTATTTAGATACAGGTAAGAGCCCAGATTATAGTGAACGTGTTGGCGCGCCTCGCGCAGTTCAATACCGTCTAGGTGCTAAATCAATTCTAGATTATCCAAACAACTTCGTTGGCCCTGAAAAGTGTGCTGAATGTCATGCGACTCAATATGAGAAGTGGCAGCGTTCGCGTCATGCTAAAACAATTCGTTTCCCTGGAGAGCACCCAGAAGTGGATAACGATATTGAAAAAACCATGTACAACACTAAAGATACCTCAATCTTACCAGACGGTATTACCCCTGACATGATCTATGCAACTGTTGGTACGCCTCGTACTAAATACGGTTTCATCGATGCGTGGCTTGTACGTGGTACTTACCACATCAGAGACGGTTTATTACGTGACGGTACCGGTAAAATGGTAGCGGGTGCTAACCAGTTCTCTCGTGGTTGGGCTGAATGGTTAACGCCTGAAATGTCGAAGAAAATTAACGATGTTATTCCTGAGTTCCCAACAACCCTTGAAGGTTTTGGTGGTTCAGGTTCGCACCAGCAAGGTATGAGCTCATACGGTGCTAAGTACGAAAAAGAGATGTTGTTCCAACCAGCAAGTTCTTACTGTGAAGTGTGCCATACGTTTAAGTTTGACTTCCAAAACAAGCAAGAGTTCTTCGATGCATTAGGCGATCCTAAGAAGCTTCAAGAGCACACGATTTCTCGTGGTATCGCTTGTGAAGAGTGTCATGGCGCGGGTGGTCACTTAGATGGTGGTACTGGCGGTATGCAGTCTAACTGTGAACGTTGTCACCAGCGTTTCCAGTATGACCCTACTCTTGCTGACACGCCTCAAGCACAAGAAAAGCGTGAGTACGCTTTCGGTGTGAAGATGAAGTCACTCTGTCCATCATGTGGTACTGAAGGTTCTCAGATGTATAACTCTGAGCACTACGAGAAGGGCATGCGCTGTACGACTTGTCACGATCCGCACGAAGTGACTGATGGTTCTTGGCAGTCTGGTTTCACTACACCAAAGCTGAAGAAAGACTGTAAAGACTGTCACGAAGCGCAGACTTTGATTGCTGAAAACTCAGATACACACAATAAGCAAACATGTCAAAGCTGTCACATGCCTAACATGGGTAGCTGTGAAAACTTCAAGGCACTGCAGTTCCCTGACCAAGCTGGTTTCGACGCAGTACGTAAGTCTCATATGTGGAAGATTCAAGTCGACCCAACGATGAAGACGCTAAACCCACCTGAAGGTGAGCCACGTACTCAAGGTCCTAAAGCGGGTAAAGGTTGGACTGTTGCTAAGAACGAAGAAGGCCGCTCATACCTAGACTTAATGTGGTCTTGTGCTCGTACCTCTATCTCTGACCACGACGTGGTAGAGAACAAGGGTTGTCACAGCCAGTTCCAGTCTGAGCTTGAAACAGGCTTACATTACGAAGACCAGTTAGAGATCTACGGTGAAGTAATGAAGATGCAAACACCTGTTAAAGAAGTGTTCGCGAAAGTTGAGCAAGCTCTTGTACGCATCGACCAGCTATTAGAAGTCACTAAGTTGTCTACTGAAGACAAGACTCAAGTACTAATGCTAGCTGAGAAGGCTGCAGAGACTGTTGATCTAATCAAGAAAGACGGTTCTTGGGGTGTGCATGGCTTCCGTTATAGCCAGAAGCGTCTAGATGCTGCACTTACTTATGTTACACAAGCGCAAAACATCTTAGATGGAACAGGTTACGCAGCTAAATAAGCCGCCTAACTCGTTAACCGCCTCGGCATGCATTGCAGCGCAATAATTGCCGAGGCAATAAAGAGAAAGATTATGAAAAAAGCACTGGGTCAAATTCTGGTAAGCCTCACGTTAATTGCAAGTTCAGCTAGCTGTTTCGCTGGTGGTGGTTCTGCGATGGCACCTGCTCATCGTTACGAACACCAGCTCAACACCATCAGCATGATGGAAGCTGAGACCTTAATCGGTAAGGAAGGTGTTTACTTTTTCGATGTGAATACGCTTGAACTTTGGGCTGAAGGGTTCATTCCAGGTGCTATTTACTTCAACGTTAAAGATTGGAAAAAATTACTGCCAGCTAAGAAAGATGCAGTGATGGTGTTTTATTGCGCCAACCGCCTATGTAATGCCAGCGAGATAGCGGCACATGAGGCGATGAAGATGGGCTACAGCAATGTTTTACAGATGCCAGATGGAATTTATGGATGGCGACTTTCAAATAGAGTCACAGAAAAGCCATAACAGCAGGATGTTGGGTAACAGAAGTTAAACGCAACTAGTTTATTTAAAGAGATGATTATTATGAAAAAATTCACAAAAACTACCCTAGCTGTTGTGACAGGTTTGACCCTGTTTATGTCTGCAAATTCAATGGCTAATACTGAGCTGACATCTGATGTTGAAAAAGAGTCTTACAGCATTGGTGCATCATTAGGTAAGTACATTTCAGGCCAAATTTATAGTCAAACTGAGCTGGGTGCTGAAGTGGATGTCGACCTTGTCATTGAAGGCGTTATTGATGCGCTGAAAAATAACCCACAGTTTTCAGATGAAGAAATCCTGACGTTCCTAAATCAGCGCGCAGAGACGCTCAATACCGCACGTGAAGCCGCTGAAGCAAAGCTTGCACTCGCTAACGTGACAGCAGGCAATGAATACCTGGCTGACAATAAAAACAAAAATGGCGTAACAGAGACGGCTTCAGGTCTGCAATATGAAGTCATTAGTGAGGGAGAAGGCCGTAAGCCAAACCCACAAGATGTCGTCACAGTGCACTACAAAGGTTTCTTAATCGATGGCACTGAATTTGACGATTCACACAAGCGTAATGAACCTAATCGTTTTGCACTAATGAGCGTGATTGACGGCTGGCAAGAAGGCATTCCGTTAATGAATGAAGGGTCGACGTATAAGTTTGCTATTCCTGCAGCACTAGCCTATGGCGACAAGCAAGTTGGCATTATCCCACCGCAATCGACATTGGTGTTTGAAGTCGAGCTGGTGAAAGTTGAAGCACCTGGTGATAACGCACACGGCATGGGGCTCAGTGGTATGGGCATGGGTGGCATGATGGGCGGCGGTCACTAGTTTTAGTTGATGGCGTTATTGCCAAGGTTTTAAGTTTATTGTTTTAGTTAGTTTGGTTTGTAGAGAGTCACTATGAATAGTTTAGCTATCGGCATTACTGTCACTTTATGTGCAGTTATCACTTTAATTTGGCGTCATCATCACTCTTGTCAAAAGCAAGGTGTTACGCCGATAGCTAACTCTTTTAATGATGATAGCAGCAATAAAGAGGGGGATTTTAAGGTTGCGACTGGGATGGTTGTTGTACTTGTCAGTGTGACCTTACTTATGTACTCACAATTAGGCCATTTCAATGATTGGAATAAAGGAGTGGTAGACGAAAATATTGATTACCTGATCACCGCAGAAATCAATAAAAATGCAAAAAAAGTCAATGAGCAACCTAGTAATGAAATTGCATTATTAAATCTGGCTCAATCCTACGTTGATGGCGGCCTGTATAGCGAGTCGGTGCAAACTTTCGATGAGCTACTCAAACTGTCGGGCGATGATGCAGGTATTTTAGGGATGAAAGCCAATGCCATGTATTACCGCGATAACCGTGAAATGAGTCTAGACATTGATTTGGTTATCGCCAGAGCCTTAGCGCTCGACGAATATGAGCCTCAATCTCGCCTGTTACTTGCGACCCACGCTTACCTTAATGGTCAGTACGACAAAGCCATCGAGCAATGGCTGACTCTACTTAAAAGCGATAAGCAAAACGTTAACCGAGCCTCAATTAATAATGCAATTTTAAGAGCAGAGCAAAAAATAGCTAATCGTTCAGTGGCTGCATCTGAGTAAAGTCACGTAAAACCTAATAAGTATAAATATATCAGCAAAATAGCTGATAGCTGGAGGATGCTGTGAGTGAAAATATAGAGAGACGGAGGTTCCTTAAGTGCTTAGGAGCCAGCTCTTTGATAATAGCGCCCTTAGGGTGTAGCTCTGTCAAAGAGGGTGAGTCAGATGCAAGCAAGCCCCATTATGCGATGGTGTTTGATCAAAATAAATGTACCGGCTGCGGCGAGTGCAAAGAGGCCTGTAATCTAGCCAATAACTTACCAGCAGGTAAGTCTAGATTGTTGTTAGAACAGCACTCTGGTGGATTAGAGGGACAACCTTGCCCACATTGCGGCAAAACAACCGAATGTGGCTGTGAGCGTAAGTTTGTACGCGTCTCTTGTCAGCAGTGTAAGAATGCCCCTTGTGTGACCGTTTGCCCAACTGGCGCAGCGCACCGAGATGAGAAAACCGGCATTGTCACTATGGACGCGTCTAAGTGCGCAGGTTGTAAGTACTGCATTGCAGCTTGCCCATATGATGCGCGCTTTATTAATAAAGAAACCGATGTCGCTGATAACTGTGACTTCTGCCTTAATAGCAAACTTGCCATTGGTGAGCTACCTGCTTGTGTGCAGAAATGCCGTTATGATGCACTGATTTTTGGTGATATCAACGATCCGACATCCTATATCAGCAAGCTTTTAAGAGTAAAAGATTCTGTGCGAATTAAGCCAGGATTTGGAACTGAGCCAAGCTTGCGTTACATCCCTATTGTAAAGCTAGGAGTATAGATATGGACGGTAATATTGAGTTTACAATGGGGTTATCTGAGGGCCTAGCATGGCCCTGGCCTATTGCTGTGTACTTGTTTTTTGCGGGGATCTCCGGTGGTGCGCTAGCCACTGCATTATTCCTGCGATTCTACAAAAAGCAGACAACCAACACGCCATTTTATAAAGCGGCAGCATTAATCTCATTTGTGACGATTAGCTTAGGTATGTTATGTCTGGTTTTAGACTTAACCAACCCGCTGTTTTTCTGGAGAATTCTGGTTTTCTATAACCTAAATTCAGTCATGTCGATTGGTGTTATCGCACTATCGGTGTATATCCCGTTAGTGGCTTTGATTGCACTATTTGCCTTTGAAGAAGAGATCCGCTCAGTACCCGCACTTAAGGTACTAGTACCTGTGGTTGAAAAGCTAAAAGGCATTCGCCGCCCATGTGAAGTCACCGTATTAGTATTGGCATTGGCTGTCTGTGCTTATACTGGTTTCCTTATCTCGGCACTGGTTCGTTTTCCTATCATCAACACCTCTGTTTTACCGGCACTCTTTATTGCCTCTGGTATTTCAGCGGGCGCAGCAGCAGCCAAAATGCTTGCCGTGTCGATGTTTAAAGAAGACTTACACAGCCAAGATATGAAAGTGCTTCATGGTGCTGAGTGGCCAATCATGATTGCTGAAATGCTATTTATCTTCATGATCGTGACTTCACTTATGACGGGTAATGCTGGGGCACAAAGTGCATTTGAAGCGTTCCATACCGGTGAATGGGCAGCGGTGTTCTGGTTTGGTGTGGTCGGCCTAGGTTTTGGTGGCCCGCTATTACTTAACTTTGCTACCGGTAAGTCGTTTAGTCATTCGGCTAAAGCGTTCTATTTATCGGGTGTGTGCGCCGTTGCTGGCATGATGTGTCTGCGTATGTTCATCCTATATGCTGGTCAAACCTTTGCTATCTAGCCATAAGGCAAGTTAGTTAAGTGAGTTGTTCGCTCCTAATGCTTCGTCCCTGCAAGGTGAGTGTTAGGAGCTGAGCAACAATTGGTTCAACACTCACATCTTGTTACCTCATCTGTAAAAACAAGCGGTGAGTTTTCCTATCTTTCTGTTGTAGTTGGAAGTCGAATGAAAAAATTGATGTTCATCTTGATGTTAGTCCCATTTATGTTTGCTTGTAGTCAAGGTGATGCCGCTGTGCAGTCGACACAAGCTGAACCGATTCATGATCACGACCGTTGCCACTTGTGCGGCATGATGATCACTAAATACCCAGGGCCTAAAGGGCAGTTGAGATTAAAGAATGAATCCATAGTGCCAAAGTTTTGCTCGACACGAGACATGTTTAATTTTGCGCTACAACCAGAGAATAAGCGCCAGATCACCCAGCTAAAAGTGCATGATATGGCGCAGACTGATTGGCAGCAACCTGATGATCAGAGCTTTATTGATGCGACCTCTGCTTGGTATGTTTATGGCACTAGTAAACAAGCGGTGATGGGGCCTGCTGTTGCCTCATTTTCGAGTAAAGAAAGTGCAACCCAGTTTGCCCAAGAATTTGGTGGCGCGGTACTGACTTATGAGCAGATCACGATTGAACTGCTCGCTGGCGAGTAAGTGAGTCATTTAAGGCTTAGCTAATGCTCGCTGGCTAATACGAGCCACCTTCTTAATATTGGCGTTAGAATTTGCTGGAACGGTATCTTATGAGTCGCTCACCTTTACGAAAAGTGCTGGCGCAGAACGTCAGCATATTACGTTGGCTGCTAGTGGTATATGCAACCTTCTATGCCACTGGCTGTAATGGCGCCCATTTAGCCGTATCTAACAGCCAGGAGCTACAGCTGGCGTTAACTCATGCTAAGGCTGGCGACAGAATTGTTCTCGATGCTGGGCGTTATCAAGGCCCACTAAAAATCCATCAATCGATTATATTATCAAGCCTTGGCGACAGCATTATTGATGCTAATAGCGTGGGCAGCGCAATAACGGTGTTTGCTGCTAATGTTGAGATCTCAGGGCTGAGAATTGAAAACTGGGGCAATGATCATTATGAGCGCGATGCCGGTATTTTAGTTGAGCCAGGCAGTGATGGCGTAAAAATCCATAACAACAGTTTGCAAGGTAACGGTTTTGGTATTCGCGCCGATGAGCTAAACGATATCAAAATCCACGATAACGTGATTGTGGGTAACAACACCTTATATACCTTGGACCGCGGTGATGGCATTCATTTGCAGCACGTTGTTGGCGCCGAGATCTGGGGCAATACTATCTCGCAGGTCAGAGACGGGGTTTACCTTGAATCTGGCAGTAAAAGTAGAGTGTACGCTAATCGATTATTTGACCAGCAGTACGGTATTCATTACATGTACACCCAAGACGATGAAGCCTTTAATAACCAGAGCTATCAGGTCGATGGTGGTTATGCCTTGATGGACTCGAAACGCATTCACCTCCACCGTAATCAGGTATGGGAGGCCATCGATTTCGGTATTTTGCTGAACATGACCAAAGACTCGCTGGTGGAATTTAATCGAGTCGAACAGATCGTTAACCGCAGTGAAAACCAAGTACAAGGCCAAGAGGGTAAAGGCATATTCGTTTACGGTGCTCGAGATAACACCATTATCCATAACCACTTTGCTCATAATGATATTGGCTTTTATATGGCCATGGGAGGAGAGGGGAATCATGTTTATGGCAACCAGTTTATTGATAACTTTTCTCAGGTTAAGTATGTCGGTGATGCATTATTGGAGTGGAGCCATGCTGGCCGAGGGAACTACTGGAGTGGATACCTCGGCTGGGATCACAATTTAGATGGTGTGGGCAATACGGCCTATCAGCCCAATGATAAGATTGATAAATTATTCTGGCTTTATCCTGAAGCTAACTTCTTGATGGGTAGTCCAATTGTTGTCGTGCTGCGCTGGGTTCAACGTCAGTTTGAGATCACTGCCCCTAGCGGGATTGTCGACAGTTACCCGTTATTAGAGATGAACCCAGCTTTTAGTTTTTAGGCGGACGAGATGATGTTTTTAGTCAGCAAATAACCGCCTTTCGGAGAATCGATGAACCCTGCTTTAGCGGTATCAGCTAACCATATTCGACACCAGTTTGCCGATTTTACTGCAGTTAATGATGTGAGTTTTACAGTTGAACGCGGCCAAACTATGGCGTTACTTGGCCATAATGGCGCGGGTAAATCGACTCTGATTAAAATTCTCCTAGGCTTGATAAAACCCACAGCGGGTAATGTCTGTATTCTTGGGCAAGATCTGTCATGTCTAACGCGCAGTGCAGACTTAAAAATTGGATATTTACCTGAAAGTGTGAGCTTTTATGACAAATTAACGGGTAAAGAAATTTTAAGTTACTTTGCCGCTTTAAAGGGCGTCGGCCAGGCGCGAGTCAGCCAGTTGCTTGAAGAGTTTGGCTTAGAATATGCCCAAAATAGAGCGTTAAAAACCTACTCTAAAGGCATGAAGCAGCGCCTGGGTTTTGCTCAAGCTATTTTGAGTGAACCTGAGTTGTTGCTACTTGATGAGCCAACGGTTGGGCTCGATCCTGTGGCCTCTAAATTTCTGTACGGCAAAATTGATGAGCTTAAATTGCAAGGCTGCGGGGTGATTGTGTGCACCCATGAACTATCACTAATTGAGCATAATATCGATATCGCGCTTATCTTAGCCAAAGGGCAGGCGCTGGCATCGGGCAGCGTAGCGCAGTTAAGCCAGGCTAGCGGTCTTAAAACTCGACTGACCTCGCCCCAGCTTGCAAGTGTCATCTGCGGGCAACCGAAATTAGCTGCACTTTATGCTGACAATGCCTTGCTGTTAGATGAGCAGTCTAAGGCTGGGGTATTGCAGTTATTAACATCTGAGTGCCAAGTGTTTGATTTTAGTCTTAAAGAGCCTGCATTGGCTGATATCTATCATTTTTATATGGGTCAATGCTCTCAAGTTGCAGAGGTAAATTAAGGTTATGCTGACATCTCCTGTGTGTGTTATTGCTAAAAAAGAGATCCAAGATAGCCTACGTAATCGCTGGGTGTTGTTTATCTCATTAATATTTTTAATCTTATCGTTGAGCGTAACCTTTGCGGGCAGCGCCGTAGCCGGGCATTTGGCTTTGCCTCAATTGGATGCGTTGATATCAAGCCTGTCGACGATTTCGGTGTTTATCATTCCGCTCGCGGCGATGCTGGTGAGTTACGATGCGTTTGTGGGGGAGGATGAATCCGGTACTTTATTGCTGTTATTGTCTTACCCAATCACTCGTTTACAAATTCTAATGGGCAAGCTGTTAGGCCATAGCCTGATTATGAGTGTCACCATTGGCAGCGCTTTTAGTTTGACCGCATTATTATTGCTTGTATGTGGTGATTATGAGGTTGCTAAGACCTTAACTCAGTTTGGCCAATTTATAGTGAGCAGCATTTTGCTCGCCATCGCTTTTATTTTATTGGGTTATATCGTCAGTCTTAAATCAACAGAGAAAGCTAAAGCCGTTGCCAGTATTTTATTCGTTTGGTTTGTGTTCGTTCTCATTTATGACTTACTGTTATTAACAATATTAGTTGCAGATCTCGCCTTTTTTAATCAGTATATAATCAACCTCTTAATTGCACTTAATCCAACCGATCTCTATCGAGCGATAAATTTAATCGGTACAGATGTTAGCGGTGGAAGTTTAGCGATGATCTCTTCTGTTACATGGGGAAAGTTGGCGCTTTATGGCGTGATGTTGTTGTGGGTTGCAATGTTAGTGTTTATCGCTAACCAATTGTTTAAACGCCGAGCTTTATAATGTAAAAGTGGATTTTAGTGGTTTAAATAAATTAAGTGGTAAAGATGTGTCCTCGATATTACAGAACTGATATTCGATGATTGATATTCGATGATTGATATTCGATGATTGATATTGAAGGCTTGATAATAAAGCTATGTTGAATAAAGCGTTTAAAGTGATTCAGCACAATTTAAATGTCTTCAACCGTTAAAATGTTAGATATGTGAGCATTAACACCCTGTTCTTCGATGGCTGATTTGATTTCAGGGTAAAGTCACGTTTTTAAAACCATTTTTTAGTAAACTTGCATTAAGTCGTATTAATGTTCGAGTTGCAGTGAATTGATTTGTAGAGGTTTCGGGTGCTAAAAGTTACTCCATATTTGGAGCTGGATGAAGAGGCTAAACAATTAGTCGATCATGCAAATAATAAAACCATAACTCTGACTGTATCGGAGTCGGCGGTTTTGCATCAATTAATACTCTCAATGAGTTCGGTATGCACTAAAGAAGATCTATTAGCGGCTGGTTGGCCCGATCGGGTTGTGGCTGCAACCTCGCTAACTCAATGCGTTAGTACCCTCAGAAAGAAGCTAGAAGCTTATCCCGAAGTCATGTTGCGCACCATAGCTGGCCGCGGGTATCAGCTTAATGTCTCAACGCGTTCTCACATCAAAATGCTGGCAGTGAATGACCCAGAATCGGTGCGCGCTGCCATTGTTGATGTGTCATTATTGGTCAAAATAAGCGGTATTATTATTGTCGCGCTGATCGCTTTGTCTGTTTGGTACTTCAGTGATTATCACGGCGTAGTAAAAGCTAAGAACAGTTGGGATGCAGAGAAAAATATTCAGTTAAATATTGGTGGCGTTAAGCAAGATGTTGCGCTTATCCATAAAGATAATGTCGCTCATCTGCACCCCTCTATGTGGCAAAAACATCTGGCGCCGGAATCGAACCACTTAAGTGATATCAGCAAGTTTAAAGGTTACGCTGTCACCGATGGTAACTACTATTCGATGGCGGCATGCCCCGAGGCAGATACCTATGGCTGTTCGGGTAAAGGTTTAATTAATATTACCGCGATTGACTTAACGCCAGCGGGTTTGAATATGAAAACCTTTACCGAGTTAACTCATATGATGGAACAGCGCATTCGTTATAATCGCGTCATCATCCCTCATGATGAGCCCGGCACCAGTGGCTTTATTGAGCATCATTATCACGCAGATGTGTATTTTCCTGTTCAAGGTAATATGTTGGTGCGCTCAGACATCAGTCTGTCACTTATCTATGATGATGAAAACACAGGTAAGTTTTATTCTGCGGCGTGCGTAACCGATGAAGAGTGTAAGACCACTCCGATAAAATATAAGATCAAAGGTGATTTTACTCAGTATCAGGAAAAAATTAATGACTTAGATGTGGATGTATTCCATGTCAAAGTGTCGCAAAAAGAGCTAATCAAGCCGGATCAAGTCAGCCCATCAGCGATGCACTTTTATCGTGAGATCCGTAAGCACGAGATCATCGATAGTGACCTGTATTTCTACCGCATATACAAAGATGCAGACACCGCTGTGTGGATAGTGCCTATTTTAGGTAACTTGGTCGCCTGGTTTGAATATGACAAGGTGAAGCTTTAATAGCTGTTAAAAGCAGGTCCTAGGATTAAGAGAAGGTTCTAGGAAAAGCAGGTTAGAGCTAAGACGGTATAAGCTAAGACGGAAAACAAAAGATAACGGTGTGCCTTCTTTTGATTGTATAGCAGGACTTAGTCCGCTCTAGCCGCGCAGCGTTCTAGGTTCTAGGAAGAGCAGGTTCTAGCAAAAGCTAACAAGCGGAAAAGGCGGTGCTTTTGTCTTTTGCTGTTCCTAGTAGGGCGTAGCCCGTCCTCGCAGCGAAGCGCCCTAGGATCTAGCCCCTTCTTTTTACCCTGTTTTGCCTTTTTTTGTATTGTTTGACCGAGTGCTAAACTCAGTACTTCCGCTTCTAGTCACTCCTTTACTCATCACTCTCTCCACTGATCGCAGATATTTCTGTTAGATCCTTCACAGATCTTAATGCTGCTTCAAGTATTATCGAAACGTTTCGATTATGCTCGCTGCATTGCTATCGAAACGTTTCGATGTTGTCGCCATAATCATTTAGGTTGATAGATGAACAAGCACGCTTTGCTCAATGCAGATATGAATTACCTTGCAGCCACGCTGGGGCATACCGATGAAGTGACTATTTGTGATGCCGGACTACCGATCCCAGCGGCAGTACAGCGCATAGATCTGGCTTTGACTCATGGGGTACCTAGCTTTATTGCCACCGTTAAGGTCTGGCTAGCGAGCTCGCAAATCGAGGGTGTGGTATTAGCGCAAGAGTTTGCCGATGTCAGCCCCGAGTGCCATCAAGCACTATTGGCTGAGATTGAGCTTGAGCAGCAAGCAACAGGGCGTGTTTTTTCGATTGAGTACATTAGCCATGAAGCGTTTAAGCAACGAACTCAACATAGTCGTGCGGTGATCCGCACCGGTGAGTGCACGCCTTATGCCAATGTGATTTTTAAAACTGGTGTTGTATTTTAAGCTTACCGGAGTCACGTTATGACCCAAGCAATATTACAGTTACAAGCGATAGAAAAGTCTTTTCCCGGGGTAAAGGCGCTCGATAAAGCTAGCTTAAATGTTTACCCTGGCCAAGTGATGGCATTGATGGGAGAAAACGGCGCGGGCAAATCGACATTAATGAAAGTGCTCACCGGGATCTACAACTTCGATGCAGGCCGTATTGTTTACCAAGGTAAGGCGCGCAGTTTCGATGGCCCGCGTGATTCACAGCAAGCTGGCATTAGCATTATCCATCAGGAGCTGAATTTACTACCTGAGCTCACCATTGCTGAAAACATCTTTTTGGGACGTGAAATCACCTCTAGTTTTGGCCGCATACTTTGGGATGAAATGAACTCCCGAGCAGCGGCACTACTAACACGCCTATCGGTAACCCATGCGCCGCAAACCTTGGTCGGTAAGCTGAGTTTAGGCGAGCAGCAGATGGTGGAAATAGCCAAAGCCATTTCGTTTAACTCAAAAGTCATCATCATGGATGAGCCTACCGACGCCCTCACCGACGTTGAAACTCAATCGCTGTTTAAAGTCATTAATGAGTTGCGTGACCAAGGCTGCGGTATCGTTTATATCTCTCACCGCATGCAAGAGATCTTTGCCATTTGTGATGCGGTAACTGTGCTTAGAGATGGCGGTTTTATTCATGAGTGTGCGATTAGCGACATTAACGAAGATCAACTCATTGAGCGCATGGTGGGCCGTAAGCTTGCCGACCAATATCCACGCATTGCGATTACTCATCAAGGCTGCAGATTGGCAGTAAATCAACTATCAGGCCCTGGGGTTGAAAACGTGAGCTTTAACCTTAACCAAGGAGAAATTTTAGGTTTTTCGGGGTTAATGGGTGCCGGGCGCACCGAACTGATGAAGATGATCTTTGGCGCAAGTGCTAAAACCCAGGGGCAGCTAACCCTGAATGGCTGTGATATTAAGATTAATAATCCGCAGCAAGCACTTGATGCCGGTATTGCTTATATTTCAGAAGACCGTAAAGGCGATGGCTTATTGCTAGACTTGTCGGTTAAAGAAAACATGTCTATTTGCGCATTAGCCAAGTTAAGTACTGGGCTACAACTGCGCCACAATGATGAAATGGCCGAAGTCGACCGTTTTATTGATGCCTTTAATATCAAAACACCTAACCGTGATGCCCGTATTGGTAATTTGTCGGGTGGTAATCAGCAAAAAGTGTCAATCGCCAAAGGCTTAATGACTCTGCCGCAGGTGCTTATTTTAGATGAGCCAACTCGTGGTGTAGATGTGGGCGCGAAGAAAGAGATCTACGATCTTATCAACCGCTTCAAGGCGCAAGGTATGAGTATTATTTTAGTGTCATCGGATATGCCTGAGTTACTGGGGATGTCTGATCGTATTTTAGTGATGCACCAAGGCCAGATCAGTGGCGAATTTGATGCCGCGATAGCAGATCAAGAAACCATTCTTGCTTGCGCCGTTGGTAAAACATTGAACAAGGATATTGCATGAGCCCGTTAATTACAGTCCAGCCATTCTATAAGAGAATTAATAAAGAGTGGTTGATTGAGCAAAAATCGCTTATCGCCCTGTTTAGCCTAATTTTTGTGGTGTCGCTACTGAGCCCAAACTTTTTAACGGTAGATAACTTACTTAATATTTTACGCCAGACCTCGGTTAACGCGATTATTGCGGTAGGGATGACAATCGTTATTCTGACAGCGGGTATCGATTTGAGTGTCGGGTCGGTTTTAGCCTTAAGTGGCGCAATCGTGGCGACTTTAATTGGTATGGATGTGCCTGTGATGGTTGCTTTGCCTGTGGCATTAATCGCGGGCGCGGCGCTTGGGGCTATCAGCGGCATTATTGTTGCCAAAGGTAAGGTGCAAGCCTTTATCGCCACCTTGGTGACCATGACACTGCTACGCGGTGTGACTATGGTGTACACCGATGGTCGCCCTGTACCTACAGGTTTTACTGACACCGCCGATAGCTTTACCTGGCTAGGAACTGGCTATGTGCTGGGCATTCCTGTGCCGGTGTGGTTGATGGCGGTGGTGTTTGCTGGCGCTTGGTATTTGTTAAATCACACACGCTTTGGCCGTTATATTTACGCTGTGGGTGGTAATGAGTCTGCGGCGCGTTTATCAGGTATTGCGGTTGATAAGGTCAAGATCGCGGCCTATGCCATTTGTGGCTCAATGGCGGCGCTCGCTGGTATTATCGTGACCGCACGTTTATCTTCGGCGCAACCTACGGCAGGTATGGGTTACGAGCTTGATGCGATTGCCGCGGTAGTGTTAGGTGGCACAAGTTTAATGGGTGGTAAAGGCCGCATTATGGGCACCTTAATTGGGGCATTAATTATTGGCTTTTTGAACAACGCCTTAAACCTGCTCGATGTGTCGTCTTACTACCAGATGATCGCCAAAGCCAGCGTGATTTTGCTGGCGGTATTAATCGATACTAAGCAGAAGTCGAGATAGGCAGAAGTCGAGATAGGCAAAAGCGTAAGTATTGATAAGCTGTGCGCCCAGCGTGCTGCTTGTGTACATTCCCTGTATTAAAAAGGTTTACCATGAAGCGACTTGCTAATCAAAAAGTGTCAGTTCTGTTGTCAGTAGCATTGTTGTCAGCGAGTGCGCCTTTTAGCGCTAGTGCCCAGGATGCGATTGCTATCGTGCTGTCGACAATGAACAATCCATTCTTTGTCAGCATGAAAGATGGCGCCGAAGCTAAGGCAAAAGAGCTAGGTTATAAGCTGATTGCACTGGACTCGCAGAACGACCCAAGCAAAGAGCTCGCTAACGTTGAAGACTTAACCATGCGCGGCGTAAAAGCGATTTTGATTAATCCAACCGATGCGTTAGCTGTGACCAATGCTATTGGCACGGCTAATCGCGCTAACATTCCGGTGCTGACACTAGATAGAACAGCAGAGCGCGGTGATATCGTCAGCCATATTGCCTCTGATAATATTGCGGGTGGCGAATTAGCTGGGCAGTTTATTGCTGATACCCTCGGCGCTAATGCCAAGGTCATTCAGCTTGAGGGCATTGCGGGTACGTCAGCTGCCCGTGAGCGGGGTGAAGGTTTTAGCAATGCCATTAAGGCTCACGGCTTAAACCTGTTATCGAGTCAGCCCGCGGATTTTGACCGCTCAAAAGGCTTAAACGTGATGGAAAATATGTTAGCGGCAAACGGTGATGTGCAGGCGGTATTTGCTCAAAATGATGAAATGGCCTTAGGTGCATTACGCGCCATTGAAGCGGCAGGTAAAGATATCATGGTGATTGGTTTTGATGGCACCGACGAAGGCATTGCCGCGGTAAGACGAAACCAGTTATCGGCGACCATTGCTCAGCAGCCTGAGTTGCTCGGTGCTACGGCTATTGTGATGGCCGACAAGATCTTAAAAGGCAATCAGGTCGAAAAATCGATACCTGTTGCGTTAAAAATCATTACTGCAACACAGTAATTTATTCATAATTTGTCACACTAGTGTGCTGCGTTTTTGAGCTTGATTCAAGGCGCGTTTCACTCTGAGCCCAACATTAAAGAGGTTGGCAGCGACTCAGAGAACATCAAGGAATAGGTAAATGTCTCAGTTAATCGTTTTAGGCAGTGTCAATGCCGACCATGTACTTCAAGTCGCTTCTTTTCCGCGACCAGGAGAAACCTTGCATGGCTACAATTATCAAATTATCCCTGGTGGTAAAGGTGCTAACCAAGCGGTTGCTGCTGCGCGATTAGGTGCTGATACCGGATTTATCGCTTGTGTGGGTGATGACGGTTTTGGTAAAAATATCCGTCATAGTTTTGAGCAAGATGGCATGGATGTATCTGCTGTACACATGATGACAAATACCCCTACGGGCATTGCGATGATCCAGGTGAGCGACTGCGGTGAAAACAGCATCTGTATTGCGGCTGCGGCAAATGATGCGCTGACAGCAGAGATCGTTGAGCAACATAGCGGCCAAATAGCCGCTGCTGAATATCTACTAATGCAACTTGAAACCCCGCTAGCAGGTATTGAACTGGCGGCGAGCATCGCTAAAGCGCAACACACCAAGGTGATATTAAATCCCGCGCCAGCACGCAGCTTACCTGACTCGCTATTGTCGATGCTTGATATTATTACCCCAAATGAAACCGAAGCTGAGCTCCTAACTGGTATTAAGGTTGATGATGCTAACAGCGCTGCCAAGGCTGCCAACGTACTGCATGATAAAGGGATTGCGACTGTGATGATCACCTTAGGTGCAAAAGGCGTGTATCTAAGTGAGCAGGGTAAAGGTAAAATTATTGCTGGCTTTAAAGTACAAGTGACCGATACTACCGCTGCAGGCGACACCTTTAATGGTGCCTTTGTTACGGCAATACTTGAAGGTCAAACTATTGAGCAGGCGGTGGTGTTTGCTCACGGCGCTGCGGCGATTTCAGTGACCCGCTTTGGCGCACAAACCTCGATTCCAAGCCGTGCTGAAGTTGAGCAGTTTTTAGCTACGCACTAATTTGTTATAAAAACAGTTAATAACATCGTTATTTAGATAGGAAGTTAACCCAGATGGCCACCATGAAAGATGTCGCTAAACTTGCGAGCGTTTCCACTTCAACAGTGAGCCATGTGATGAATGGTACCCGCTTTGTGAGTGAAGACATTGCTAAGCGGGTGCAAGATGCAGCGCAACAGCTCAATTATCACGGTCCTTCTGCGGTGGCTCGCAGCCTTAAGCAAAACTGCACTAAAACCATTGGCATGTTGGTGACGACCTCTACTAACCCGTTTTATGCTGAAGTGGTACGCAGTGTTGAGCAAGCCTGTTATCAGCAGGGTTACAACCTTATTTTGTGTAATACCGAGGGTGACGCCCAGCGCCTAAAGCGCTCCTTAACCACGTTAATTGAGCGCCGTGTCGATGGCCTAATTATGATGTGCGCTATGCTCGAGGGTGATGATGCACTGATTTATCGCCGCTTAGAAGCGTTACCTGTAGTGGTCATGGATTGGGGCCTGGTGGATTTTCCTTGCGATAAAATTCAGGGGCATTCTCGTCAAGGTGGCATATTGGCAACTCAGTATTTAATTGATAACGGCCACACTGAAATAGGCTGTATTACTGGCCCGCGTAACCGCCAGCAGGCTGACTTACGTTATCAGGGGTTTGTCGATGCCATGCAAGCGGCAAACTTACCTATTAATCCTAAATGGGTGGTCGAGGGCAACTTTGAAACCGAAGGTGGCAAGGCGGCGTTTGCCAAGCTGCAAGCGACGGGTGAATTGCCTAGCGCACTATTTGTGTGTAATGACATGATGGCCATTGGTGTATTGCATGAAGCCCAGCGTACAGGGGTGAAGATCCCTGAGCAGTTATCCGTTATCGGCTACGACAATATTCAATTGGCAAAATTTATGACGCCCGCGCTAACCAGTATTCATCAGTCTAAAGCACGTTTAGGCGCCGCGGCGGTGCATGCGTTAATCGCTAGATTACAAGACCCAAGCTTGCCACAGCAATTTATGGATATTGAGCCAAGAGTGACAGTGCGCGCTAGCGTGAGCCAAAGATAAAGCGTGGGTAAAAAGTAACAGCATAAATAAAAAGGCGAATGAATTAGCTTTCATTCGCCTTTGATCGTTTTTACTTAAGCGCTTTTATTTAAGCGCTTTTATTTAAGCGCTTTACTGACAAGTTGGTACTGGGCTATGTCAGTGGTATTCGGTTTACTTAATAAACGCGAATGCGTCACCGTAAAGGTGATCTTCTTCAACGCCCATGGTACGGAACACTTCACGTGCTGCGCCAACCATGTCGAAACGACCCGCTATATAAATGTCGTAACCGCTTAGGCTGTCAAAGTCGTTTTTAATCTGCTCTAGCAGATTGGCTTCTTTACCTTTCCAGTCAGCATTGGCTTCTTCAATGACTGGAACAAAGTTGAGCCACGGATGCGCTTCATGCCACTGGCGAGCAATGGTCTCAAAGTACATGGCTTCCTGGTTACGGCAGCCCCAATAAAACGTGGTTTCAACTTCCTGGCCTAAAGCAATCTTTTGTTCAACGATACTCTTGATGTAAGAAAAACCCGTACCGCCAGCAATCAGTAAACGTGGGCGTTGACTGTCTGCACGTAGATGCGCGTCGCCGCCAGGCACTTCGATGTCAATGCTGTTACCTGTGGCTAAGCATTCTTTTAAACGCTCTACTACTTGCATAGGGTAGCTTTCGTTAACAGCTGCACCGATATGTAGCTCAATATGTTCAGCATCGGGTGCAGAGGCAATGGAGAATGGACGTTTGTCTTTCTCACCCATCACCACACAAAGGTATTGACCTGCTTTAAAATCAAATGGAGTACTAGGCTTTAAAATGACCTGATATACGGCATTATTAAACGGCGCTACTTTTTCAATCGTACAGCTAATAGTGTTCATCTTTATTCCTTGATGCGCCTCTCTTTGGAAGCTTATTCGATATAAATTTACGCGCCTGCAGAAGCTCTGCAGGCAATATAAAGTCTAGCTAATTGTGTGGCACAGTGATTACAGCGTCGGTGCATCATCGATACCGAGCTCATCCCAGATAGCATCTACTTTCTGCTTAACGGCTTCATCCATCACGATAGGAGTGCCCCATTCGCGGTCGGTTTCACCTTGCCACTTATTGGTTGCATCCATTCCCATTTTTGAGCCAAGACCCGCCACCGGAGAGGCAAAGTCGAGGTAATCAATTGGGGTGTTTTCAATCATAACCGTATCGCGCTTTGGATCCATGCGAGTGGTAATTGCCCAGATCACATCGTTCCAGTCACGGCAGTTTACATCTTCATCGACCACGACAATAAACTTGGTGTACATAAACTGACGTAGGAACGACCATGCTCCCATCATCACACGTTTGGCATGTCCTGGGTATTGCTTACGAATTGAGATCACCGCCATTCGATACGAACAGCCTTCTGGCGGCAGGTAAAAATCGATAATTTCAGGATACTGTTTACGTAAAATAGGCACGAAGACTTCGTTCAATGCCACACCTAGCATCGCTGGCTCATCTGGTGGACGGCCGGTATAGGTGCTGTGGTAAATCGCATCTTTTCTGTGGGTAATGTGCGTCACCGTAAACACTGGGAATGAGTCGGTCTCATTATAGTAACCTGTGTGATCGCCGTAAGGGCCTTCTTCTGCCATCTCATCGGGGTCTATATAACCTTCTAAGATGATTTCGCTGGTGGCTGGCACTTCTAAATCACAGCTTAGGGCTTTACACACTTCAGTTCGTTCACCGCGCAATAGTCCTGCGAAGGCATATTCGCTCATAGCGTCGGGCACGGGGGTAACAGCACCTAAAATGGTCACCGGATCGGCACCTAATGCAACCACGACTGGGTAACGCTCACCAGGGTGTTTTTCTTTAAAATCTTTAAAGTCTAATGCGCCGCCGCGATGGTCTAGCCAGCGCATGATTAACTTGTCTCTACCCAGTAATTGCTGGCGGTAAATACCAAGATTTTGGCGCTTTTGACGTGGGCCTTTGGTGATAGTGAGTCCCCAAGTCACTAGCGGCGCAACATCGCCTGGCCAGCAGTGCTGGATCGGTAACTTAGTTAAATCGACCTCTTCGCCGGTTTTAACCACTTGTTGGCAAGGCGGGTTACGCACGGTTTTAGGCGGCATGTTTAGCGCTTGCTTAAACATGGGGATCTTTGAAATGGCGTCTTTAAAGCCACGAGGAGGTTCTGGCTCTTTTAGAAATGCCAGCAGTTCACCTACATCGCGCAGCGCGAGCGGATCTTCTTTACCTAATGCCATGGCGACTCGTTTGGGCGTACCAAACAAGTTAACTAAAACGGGCATGTCGTTGCCGACTGGATTTTCAAACAACAGAGCCGGGCCTTTGGTGCGTAACACGCGATCGGCAATCTCTGTCATTTCCAAATGAGGATCAACGGGATGACTAATACGCTTAAGCTCACCATTGGCTTCTAAGTGGTCTATAAAGCTGCGTAAATCCTTAAAACTCATAGGGGAATTCTCATCGCTATAAACTGTGATATGGCGCGCACTATAGCACTATTCCAACGTGCGTTAAACGCTTGTTCGTCAATGCGTGGCCTCAATATATTTCAGGCTTTACTGATACAATTCCCTTTGTAGGTAAGTGCTTAGTCAGCGAGATTGGTTTAAGGCATATTTGAGCGTAAACTTAACTAAGTAATGCTACGTTTGTTGGCTTGTTACAACAGAGGAGGAGGGATGAAGGCACTTAAGTTTACAGCCTTGCTTGGCTTATTTACTGGGTCGATAACTATCGCGATGGCAGATGGGGCGGTATCGATAACCCCTGTTGCTGCAAGGGCTGTGGTTTTGGCACCGGTGGCGGCATCACAAGTGTTGAGTAATGTTAGCGTTGGCCTTGGGTGGAGTAATGTTGATTACCGCGATCCTTGGCGCTGGAACGTGGGGGTATCTAACAGTTGGTACGGCTACCCTTATCGCAATGGTTATTACAGATCCGGTTGGCGTCCTGGTTATAACTGGGGAGTCGGCTCTCGCTGGCGCTACCCATACAGCTACAACAATCGCTATTACTCGCCTTATCGTTATGACAGGCAAACTTACCAAGCTCCAAAGCCAAAAGTCGTTAGGCCTCCAGAGCGAGTGACGACCAGCGTAAGCTATTCAACAGGGCTAAGTCGGTTACCGGATAATGCGCGGGTGATTCAAAAAGAGGGACGCACTGTGTATGAATGGCAAGGTGTGGAGTATGTGTTTGATTGGAACACCAATACCTATCAGAAGATTAAGTAGTGTTGGCGGTTTTATTCTGCTTGCGGATCTTGTTACTCTGTTGCCACAAAAAGTGGCGGCAACATGGAAGCAAGCGCAATGAGTTGGATGCAATTTACCATTGAGTTAATCGACAAACTGATTTGGCCTACCATGCTGGTATTTGCTGTGGTGAGTTTAAAGCGGCCGATATCGACCTTGATCCCTTTAGCCAAAAAACTGAAGTTTAAAGATTTAGAGGTGGAGTTTGGTCAAGGATTAAAAGCTGTGACTCAGCAAGCAGAAGGTGTATTTCCTGAGTTAAAGACCGATAAAAAGACGCGACTCATAGCCTCTGCGAATCACTTACCCAATTCAGCCATTATTGAAGCTTGGGAACAGGTGGACCTGGCCGCCGAGCTGCTGATTAAATCTCACTGCGATAACATTACCTTAGATAAGAATACTCGTTATAAACATATTGAGAATATCTTGATAAGCGAGCAGCTAATTAATACTAAACAAGGAAAGCTGTTTAGTGAATTACGCCAGTTACGTAATAAGGTTGCCCATGCGGTGAGCTATGAGGTGGGTAAAGCGGAAGCGATTCAATATATCGAACTATGTTTTAAGCTTATTGAGCATTTACACGGTTTAACCCCATCTGATATTCGCAGCTGTAATGCTGGCATTCAAGAGGTCGCGAGTTAGGGCTGTCAGTATAGTATGTTGCTTGTTGAAAGCTAATCTGCAAAGCGCAAAGTCTACAAAGCCCAGTTAATCGTGCAGACTAACGGGGCTTTATTCGTGGCTTTTGGCTCGATTTAACGGCTCAAGTTGAGATTGTAACTCAATTTTTATTAGGGCTAATTCTTGGCTTTTAGGTACATGTCGTAGCGTTGAATGATAAACCCTAGATCTTGAAACTTTTTGTTGAACGTCATACCGAGCTTTTTGAGTACATTAATTGAGGCGTGATTCCTCTCAACGACATCGCCGACAATATAATCTAAATCCATATGGTTTTTAGCGTATTCAATACAGGCTTGGTTGGCTTCGGTGGCATAACCTTTACCCCAGTGCTCAGGCGCAAAGCGATAACCAATATCTGTCTCATCAATGCGGTAATCATTTTTAAAGCCACAAAACCCAATGACGTTATCGGACTCTTTTAATACTACTGCCCAGCGAGCATAACCAAACTGCAGGTATTCGTTCAACCAAATGTCGCGGATGATGCGCTCTGCATCGGCAAGTGATTTAACAACGCCTGCATCGCCAGTATAGAGATTGACTCTCTCATCTGCGTTGAAGTCGTAGACGGCTTGTACGTCATCGAGGTTAAACTCTCTAATAATTAACCTTGGTGTTTCGGTAATGAGTTTGCTCATTGGCTTTCCTTGTCTAATCTTTTGCGGCAATCGCTATTACCACACTACTGCAGTGATCGCGTTCTCAGTCTCACCAATAATGGTTTTAACCACTTTATTACCAGCATCTAACAAGATCAATCTTGGAATGCCACTATTGGCAAACTGTGAGTAGATCGCTCTGTCAGTATCGGCGACTAAGGGGAAATTTAATTCATACTCATCTGCAAATTTATCGAGTGAGGCAGGTGTTTCTTCACGGCCAATGCCTATGATGTCGACATTTGGACTGAGATGAAGGTTAGAGTTAACAAGATGCTTCATAGTGCGTTGTGAGTCGTGGCACCAAGTTGCAAATAGAATTATCAGCTTATTGTTGTTTGATTCTGCAAGATCAATGGTATTGCCCTGAGTATCGACGAACTGTGTGACGGGAACATTTTCGCCCGCTTTTACATAGGTAAGGTATTCGGGTTGGCTTTCGGTTGTGGCGCAGCCTGTTATGGTTAGTATGAGTAAACTGGCAAAAAGTCGTTTAAGCGTTTTCATTAGCATCCATTCTTTTTAATTGGTTTCTTATAGTGGTTTTAGTGCGATTGAACATGCTGACTTGTTAATCTAACAGACGTGTAATCGAATGTATAAGCTTGGCTTGCAACAGCATGTGACTGAACATGCTCTATTTAGGGGCTAGCGAGTGATAGACGAGTAAAGCTTATAGCGCCTGCTTTTAACAATAAATCACTTATGTTTGTTGACAGCCGAACGAGGACACCCTATCGTGGAGGCTTACCTATTAAGCTGTTAGCTAACTCATTGATTAACAGTGACTACCAAGGATTTTTACGTGTTATTAACACCGATCGAGGCTTATTACTATCTATAGCCACAATGGCGTAGATAGAGGTTATAAACTCCCCCTCATGTTTTAAATCACTCCATTGTGGCAATTCCATCTTTCGGAAGCTGGCCACTATCTATGCCCGTTCCGAAGCCTTTCTCTTTAATTTGGAACACCATAAATGAATAACAGTAAAATCTTCGGCAGCATGCTAATTATTGCGGGTACCACTATTGGTGCTGGGATGTTGGCATTACCCCTCGCGGCGTCTGGGCTTGGCTTTGGCGTGGCCAGTATTATCATGCTATTGATTTGGTCTTTGATGACCTATACCGCCTTGCTCATGATTGAAGTGCATCAGTTTGCACCTGTCGATGCCACACTGCACACACTGGCGCACAAGCTATTGGGAAGAAAAGGGCAGGTGATTGCGAGCTTTGCAATGATGTTTCTTTTCTACGCGCTATGTGCTGCTTATATCGCTGGTGGCGGTGAGCAGATCCACAGTAAATTAACTCATTGGTTCGAATTAGAACTGCCCATGCAGGCTGGGGCGATTATCTTTACCTTGCTGATCGGTACTGTGGTGGCAATAGGGACGCGCTCGGTCGATATGATTAATCGAAGTCTGTTCTCACTTAAGCTCATCGCGTTAGTGGTGATGCTGTTTTTGCTACTGCCTCATGTTTCCGTCGAGAATCTAGTGGCTTTACCTGTGCATCAAGGGTTGGTGTTTGCTTCATTGCCTGTAATATTCACCTCTTTTGGCTTTCACGGCTCCATTCCATCAGTGGTGCGCTACTTAGGTAAAGATACTAAGGCACTGCGCTGGATCATTGTTGTGGGCTCGGCATTGCCACTAATGATATATGTGGTATGGATGCTAGCGAGCCAAGGCGTGTTACCTCAGCAAGAATTAATGACGAGCCAAAGCTTAAATGGCTTTATCGGCTCTTTGAGCCGGATGTTACACAATCCAATGATTGCTAATGCGGTATCAATCTTTGCCGATCTGGCATTGGCGACATCATTTCTTGGGGTGAGTTTAGGTTTATATGACTTTCTTGCAGATCTATTTAAACGTAGTGCTAAACCAAGTCATAGAGTGCAAGTGGGCTTAGTGACATTTCTACCGCCACTGGGTTTTGCATTGTTTTACCCACAAGGCTTTATCACCGCCTTGGGCTACGCAGCCTTCGCATTAGTTATTTTGGCGGTTTTTCTGCCAGTGGCTATGGTTACGGCGCAGCGTAAACAGGTGGGATTGGAAGGATATAGAGTTAAGGGGGGCAAGGCGGGATTAATCATTGCTACATTGGCGGGGGTATTAATTATTAGCGTACAACTAATGCAGATTTTTAATCTACTGCCAGCTGTTGGCTAGGTTTAACTAGAGCTGATGCATTGAGCTGCAACCAGTTTTAAGTGAGTAATTGACTGAAAAATAGCTCATTAAGCTGTAATTTTCGATATCGGATGATTTTTTGGTCACTTGAATCAAATTGGGCTTTACATTAACGTCGAGGAGCCCTATTATCTGCGGCGTTCGGAGGGATGGCAGAGTGGTCGAATGCACCGGTCTTGAAAACCGGCATGGGTTTATAGCCCATCTAGGGTTCAAATCCCTATCCCTCCGCCACATTTAGATGAGGCCTCAGCAGAAATGCTGAGGCCTTTTCGCATTCTGGAAGCTACACTTTGAACCCTAGGGTTCCTATTAGTTTAAAGTCAGCTATCCCGGCGCCACATTTAGATGAGGCCTCAGCAGAAATGCTGAGGCCTTTTCGCATTCTGATCTAAACAGGATTGAACCCCAAGGGTTCCTATTATTTAAATTGACTATCCCTCCGGCACATTCAAGACGAAAGGCTCATCAGAAATGATGAGCCTTTTTTCGTTTAGCGCAATGATTTGATAGGGATTGGAACCCTAAGGGGTCCTGTTGTTTAAAGTCAGCTATCCCGGCGCCACATTTAGATGAGGCCTCAGCAGAAATGTTGAGGCCTTTTCGCATTCTGATCTAAACAGAATTGAACCCCAAGGGTTCCTGTTGCTTAAAGTCAGCTATCCCAGCGCCACATTTAGATGAGGCCTCAGCAGAAATGCTGAGGCCTTTTCGCATTCTGATCTAACCAAAATTGAACCCTAAGGGGTCCTGTTGCTTAAAGTCAGCTATCCCGGCGGTACATTTAGAGAAAGGGCATGAATTTTTGAATAAAGAATGGGGGAGCCTTATACGTTCAGTTAAAAATTCGGTCTAAGGCTGTTGCGCTCGATAATTGGTTGTTTTCTGCCAGAAGCCACTAAGGTTTGAGTAAAATTGCAGAAATGATTCAAAATTTAGCCATTCGAATCAAATTAGGCTTTACATTGCAGTCGAGTATCCTTATTATCTGCGGCGTTCGGAGGGATGGCAGAGTGGTCGAATGCACCGGTCTTGAAAACCGGCATGGGTTTATAGCCCATCTAGGGTTCAAATCCCTATCCCTCCGCCACATTTAGAGAAAGGGCTTCCAGTAATGGAAGCCCTTTTTCGTTTGGGTAATTTAATCTGAACCCCAGGGTTCCTGTTATCAGAAGCCGCCTATCCCTGTACTTTATTAGAGAAGGGCCTCCGTTCTTGAATAAAGAGTGAAGCCTTTTTTCGTTTGGGTAGTCAGTGTGGAACTTTTTATTAGTATCATCTATACACCTAGTTCCAGTTGCAAATATTAGTAATTTTTGTCTCTTATATATGGCTAAGCTTGCTGTTACTGAATGAGTTGTTTGCTGTGAATTGATGAATTCTCATTTTATAGAGGCATTTATTAATGAATTCATTCTGTTGGGTGGATATGTTTAATTTTCTTGAGGAAACACACAGGATTAATGATGAATTGTATTCATTAACTATCAATTCCTGATATAAACCTACCCACACAATAAACTGCGGGTTTGCGATCGCAATCCAAGCAGTAGCAATCATCATTCTTTGTATACCCTGGAGCACCACAATGAGCTGCGATTTGACTCTCGATAGTTTTCTTTCCACTGTTGCCGTTCGTAACCCTAACCAGCCTGAGTTCTTGCAAGCCGTAAAAGAGGTGCTAACTTCTATTTGGCCTTTTGTTGCAGCGCATCCTGAATATTTAGATGCTGGGATTTTAGAGCGTTTAGTTGAGCCGGAGCGTCTGATCCAGTTCCGTGTATCGTGGGTTGATGACCAAGGTAAAGTTCAGGTGAACCGCGCGTTTAGAATTCAGCATAACTCTGCTATTGGTCCTTTTAAGGGCGGTATGCGTTTCCACCCTTCAGTTAACCAGTCGGTACTTAAGTTCTTAGCCTTTGAGCAAACCTTTAAGAACGCCTTAACTACTTTACCAATGGGCGGCGGTAAAGGCGGTAGTGATTTTGACCCTAAAGGAAAAAGCGATGGCGAAGTCATGCGTTTCTGTCAGGCATTAATGTTTGAACTGCATCGTCACTTAGGTGCAGATACAGATGTGCCTGCAGGCGATATCGGTGTGGGAGCTCGCGAAGTCGGCTACATGACCGGTATGATGAAAAAGCTGACTAACAGTGCTGAATGTGTGTTTACTGGCAAAGGGCTAACATTTGGCGGCAGTTTGATCCGCCCTGAAGCTACGGGTTATGGTTTATTGTACTTTGTTGAAGCTATGCTAAAAGCCAAAGGCGAAACATTAGAAGGTAAAACTGTTACCGTATCGGGTTCTGGTAATGTTGCTCAGTATGCAATCGAGAAAGCGATGGAGATGGGGGGGAAGGTCATTACCGCATCTGACTCTAGCGGCGTAGTATTCGATCCAGAAGGTTTCACCACTGAGAAACTTGCTAAGTTGATGGAAGTGAAAAATGAACGCCGTGGTCGCGTTGCAGATTATGCCTATGAAATGGGGCTAGAGTATGTGACTGCTGGTACGCCTTGGCAATTTGCTGCTGATGTTGCCCTACCTTGTGCAACACAAAATGAGTTGGATAGCGAACATGCGGCAATGCTTATTGAAAATGGCGTTCAGATTGTTGCTGAAGGCGCCAATATGCCAAGTACTGCTGAAGCCATTATCTTGCTGCACGAAGCTAAAGTGTTATTTGCACCAGGTAAAGCTGCTAATGCGGGGGGCGTTGCTACTTCAGGTTTAGAAATGAGTCAAAACGCACTGCGTCTAAACTGGAGCCGTGAAGAAGTGGATATGCGTCTGCGCGATATCATGTACTCAATCCATGCAACATGTGAACAATATGGTCGTGAAAACGAGCATATCAACTATGAGCTTGGGGCTAACGTAGCCGGCTTTGTCAAAGTGGCAGATGCAATGAAGGCGCAAGGCGTCTACTAACGTCTTTAAATAAAACCACTAAATAGAGTCATCAAATAAAGTGTAAAAGGACCTTTCGGTCCTTTTTCATTTTAAGTTGTAGATTAATACCATTAGAAAGTGACAGCCCTCTTGCTAGCTTAGTCAAGGCTAGACTGAAACATCGACCTAAACCTCGACTTAAGTGACTGTTTGGGTATCTCTTATATAGTGGCCGATATAAATAAGCCGTAAAGTGTTACTGAAGTCGTGCTATCAGCCTCATGCTGCATAGCTCTTTATATTCTCCATCTACTTATATTCTCCATCTACTTATAGTCACATCTGATATCGCGACATTCTGTATGCTAAATTTTATAGAAGCAGGCAGGTTTATGGATTTTCCAAACTGCGGCGTTACTATAATAGCCGAAAGCGATATCGATTCACTTATCGCTAGCCCCATCATGGCGATAGGTTAACTATATATAGAAGTGGTCACCTGTATAAGTTAGTGGCTATAGGTGAGTGGCGCCTTTATGGGTTAATTCACTTTATCGTTTAAGCATAGTTAAAAGCGGCCGTTTACTGCTTGATGAGCCAGCAAGTACCAGCGTACTAGTGTCAGTGAAGTAAATATAGGCGCGATCCTCTCTATGTTTCGCTCAAACGAGTAGTGCCAATTCATCATTAATGACTCGTTTTACACCTATTTTGTGTATAACTCTGTGTGTAAGCTGTTGCTTTGCTGTGCCTTATAAAAGAATGGCAATTAAATGTATTTTTATTTCAAAAAGCGCTTGCGCTGATCTGAAAACTCCCTATAATGCGACCCCACTGACACGGCGCAGCAGGCCACCTACCCAGCGTTAAGCTAGATAGCACGGGACTTGCAGCAGTGTTAGAGAGTTAAAACTCCTAGGAGATTTGATTCAGGTGATAAACGCTTTAAGAGCTTCGAATGATGGTTGTTAACACGAGAGTGTATAAGAAATCATCGCTTGAAAAACTTCTTAAAATAAGCGCTTGACGCCGCCACTGGAGAGTGTAGAATACGCCTCCTCAGCCAAACGACCTAAGCGTCTAAGGCGACATCTGAAAGATTGGTGTCACGCTCTTTAACAATATGACAAGCAAATCTGTGTGGACACTCACAGAGATTAAGTTATTCGAAATTGCCTACTTCTTTCTAGTAAAGAATGAGGCAATCAAAAAATTACTTAATGAATGAGTGTTCATAGCAATATGTAATACAGAATTCGTTGAGCCGCTGATTTAGCCTTACTTGTAAGGTGGAAGAAGCAAAAAAACTTTAATTGAAGAGTTTGATCATGGCTCAGATTGAACGCTGGCGGCAGGCCTAACACATGCAAGTCGAGCGG
>NZ_JBRILW010000015.1:0-115933 GCF_052977125.1 Shewanella sp. 30m-14
TAGCCCATCAAATACTTATACCATCTATAGAAGCGACGGCATAAATGCCGACCTACTTTTAAAGAAGGTTCTAGGTTCGAGGGAAATCATTAGCATCTAAAGCTAAATGTTGTTTGCTGTTGATTTTGGTCTTTGGCTTTCCTAGCAGTGAGCTTGCGAACGCCCTAGAACCTAGAGCCTAGAACCTTCTCAGTTCTCAGACACGCTACCGCCCATGGATTGCGGCTTCCAACGTGCCCATCCG
The DNA here is from genome assembly GCF_052977125.1 of Shewanella sp. 30m-14. NCBI lineage: Bacteria > Pseudomonadati > Pseudomonadota > Gammaproteobacteria > Alteromonadales > Shewanellaceae > Shewanella > Shewanella sp. 30m-14. Next base: position 245 of record NZ_JBRILW010000015.1, read on the forward strand.
CTTGGCGGATATGTCTAATTTTGTGTTACTTTCAAATTAACTTAAGGTAGGTTCAGCTCGTGCCTCTATCTTAAATCAACTTATTTCTGTCTTTCTCTTTCTCTTTCTCTTTCTCTTTGCTCTAACATAGTCATAGTTTCTGCAAACTTGGCCTTAAAAACAGAGTAAAGCAATTTGTTCTATACTAACGACTTCACTAACATGAGAGTTAGTCTTAAAACATCACTAACATGACAGCTAGCCTTACAAGTTACTAATCGCGACAATCAGCCACTATAATTAGTAACTAATCAGTTACTAATTCATTAGTTAATCGGTTACTCATAACCAGTTACTCGTAAAAAGACGAGCCATCCTCATGCTATAGAGACTGCTCCTCAAAGTTACAGCTTTTTTCACCAATGCATTACAAAGGTAAAAATTTGAGAAGCGCAGAATTATACACTAACGAGCTTACTTGAGCAGTAACTCTAAGCAATCACTTGCGTTAGTTGCTGAATCTTTATGCACTTGTAAACTCTGTCGTTAGGTTTTAGTTATTTTTTGCGCTTAATGGTTTAATCACTTAGTTCTGAACTCAGTTAATGCTAATGCACTAAATTAGCCGCTTACCCGTTAAAGACTCAATGGTACAGCCCTCGCTCAGCCACTACATTTTATCTATGGCTAGACTACAGTCTACCTAGGCCATACTCTTAATACACTGAGCTAATAACTGAGCTAATAACTAAACTGAACTAAGTATTCAATCTTGTTATTCCCACTATCAACACCTAAAACTAACACTTAAAGCTAACCGCTAAAACTAACACCTAAAGTTAACACCTATAGTTACCGCCATAAAAGCGCATAAAAAATCTAGCGTCGCGATTGTCGCTATGGCAAATATCCTACAAATTTAATAGTAAAATACCTACTTTTGATTTATTAAGCTTAAACGGGCTAGGTAATTTATTTAATCGGTTTTATCGCATCTCTTTCAACGGCTACTCGTTGCTGTTTACCCATCAAATCAAACAGTACGAAGCAGCGCTTCTCACCATTTGATTCATCGAAAATCCCTTCTAACTCAGTAAATGGACCTTGAGTAAAACGGACTTTATCCCCTACCTCTATCTTTGGCAGCGTTATGGCTTCATCTTCTTGCGGGGATATTGTTGATAGCAGCTTATGTTCGCGCATTTTGATTGCATGAATAATGCTGTCATCTATCGGTGTCATTAGTTCTTTACAACCAACGATTCTTATCACGCCACGTGTGTTATGAATTTTGGCCACGCTGGTAACTTGCGGGTCAAAGTTGATAAATAGATAACTGGGAAATAGCGATACGCGTCGTATACTTGTTTGCCCTTTTTGTATCTTTTCTTCTGGGTAACTAGGCAGATAAGTTTCAATTTGCTGAAGCGCCAAGTTTTGCTGAGCTCGAGCTTCGCCCCGAGATTTGCAATATAGTAGATACCAAGCCTTCATTTCGTTCTCTCATGTAATCTAACGAGCGCACTTTACAATCAGTGGCACCCTATTCGCCGCATGGATACTAGCAAATTTGTAAGCTAAATTGAAAGCCGAGACGAATCAAAGTAAAGCCTAAGCCTCATTTCTAATGTCTGTTTGATCACTGATTAAGCCACTGATTCAGTCAATCGTACTCTAGTGGTTATTAAGTCGGCAGTTACGTTTTCAAAATTGACTTTAGCCGTCCATAAAGGGTATATAAGGTAGGCTTTATCGCATTTGACGCTATTTTCAGCGCCAAATGACAAAAACTAGAATACAAGCCAACAATAAAACAGCTTTTTGATTAACAAAAACACCACAGACTTAACACCTCTTGGCTAATTACGTTAATTAGAAGCTGTAATAATTTAAGTAAAACAAATTTCTGTAGCGATATTTGAGTTGCAGGCAATCACAAGCGAAGGTGGAAGAATACATGAGCGTAGCAAAACCTCAGGGGACGATGCTCGGGCATCCTAAGGGACTGTTCCTGTTGTTTACAACAGAACTATGGGAACGATTCAGTTATTACGCAATGCGCGCCATTTTGGTGTTGTATCTAGTTGATAAAGTACAATCTGAAGGCGGACACGGTCTTGGTTGGACACAGGGCGAGGCTATTTCGCTTTATGGTACGTTCACCGGTCTTGTATATTTGACCCCTCTGATAGGTGGTTGGTTAGCCGATAATTACCTGGGCCAACGTAGATCTATCATGATTGGTGGTGCCTTAATGGCCGCTGGTCAATTTATCTTGGCGCTGCCACACAACTGGATCCCTGGTTCTGAAACCTTGGCCTTTTATTTTGGTCTTGGTACGTTAATCTTGGGTAACGGTCTGTTTAAGCCAAACATTTCAACTATGGTTGGCGACCTGTATGAAGAAGGCGATCATCGCCGTGACGGTGCATTCACCATCTTCTATATGGGTATCAACGTAGGTGCATTCCTTTCAGGTATTATTGTAGGCTCGGTTGTTGCTGCTTACGATGGTAACTTCCAGATGGGCTTCTTGTGCGCCGGTGTTGGTATGGTGCTGTCACTGATCATTCAATTCGTATTTGCACAAAGATTACTTGGTGACATTGGTCGCAAGCCAGCGGCTAAGCTTGAAAAAGAAAGAGCCGAAGCTGCAGGTGATGTACGTAAAGAGCCATTGACTAAGATTGAGCGCGATCGCATTAAAGTGATCATGGTTATGGGTTTATTCACTATCATCTTCTGGGCTGGTTTTGAGCAAGCCGGTGGTTTGATGAACCTGTTCACAAATGACTTTACCGATCGCATGATTGGCGGTTGGGAAGTTCCAACTACATGGTTCCAATCTCTTAACGCCATGTTCATTGTTATTTTTGCGCCAGTAATCGCCTCTATCTGGATCCGCTTAGGTAAAAACGAGCCAAACTCACCGGTTAAATTTGCATTAGGTCTTGTGCTACTCGGTATTGGTTTCCTATTTATGATCGGTGCTGTATTAGAGATGGGCGGCGACGCTAACGCTAAGTCAAGCATGTGGTGGTTAGTAGGTGCATACTTCTTCCATACTATGGGTGAGTTATGTCTATCTCCAATCGGCCTATCTATGGTGACTAAACTTGCTCCACTGCGTATCGCCTCATTAATGATGGGTGCATGGTTCTTGTTCATTGCTATCGCTAACAAGGTTGGCGGCGTGGTAGGTTCATTTATTGGACATGCTGGCGAAAAAGAAGAGCAGCTTGCAAATGCTATGGCTATCTTTGCTGGCATCGCAATTACCTCTGCAATTTCAGGTATTATCCTGTACTTCATGGCTGATAAGCTAGTTGACTGGATGCACGGTGCTGAGGATGGCCCGCATACTGAAGAGCAAGCTCTAGAAGAAGAGATTGCTGTTACTGCAGAGCATGAAGCGATTAGAAGATAAGAGATCCGGTTTAGGCTAAGACGGTTAGCGCTAAGACGGTCGAATCTGAGACTAAAGCCGGAAAAGCTTGAAACAGAAAAATGCCAGAAGAGTCATCTTCTGGCATTTTTGTTTTTAAGATTTAAAGCTGGTTTAAGCAGAGGCGTGGAAGGTCAGACAAGCTACAAACACGGCCTGTAATGTACTTTTGGCTTTTCACCACAGAGAAATGCGCTTAGCTCTGCAATCAAAAGCCAAAGCTATTCACCACAGAGAAATGTGCTTCACGCTACAATCAAAAGCCAAAAGCTATTCACCACGGCGAATATGGCGAAGCCATGTGCTAATAAGCGAGAGCTAGGGATAGCGAACTGGCCGTTAAACACGGATGCTATTGGGACTCGGAGCGCTACGCAACACGAAGAAAATCAACCGCAAGATCAAAAACAGCAAGTCAATCAACAGATATTTTGCTCTTTTGCACTTCTCCGTGTCCTCCGTGAAAGCGAAGCGCTTCGTGGTGAGAACGCTCTTCATGCTGTAATCAAAAATTAAAGCTATGCACCACAGAGAAATGTGCTTCACGCTGCAATCAAAAGCCAAAAGCTATTCACCACGGCGAATATGGCGAAGCCATGTGCTAATAAGCGAGAGCTAGGGATAGCGAACTGGCCGTTAAACACGGATGTTATTGGGACTCGGAGCGCTTCATGGTAAAAAAGCCTTTAAATCACTAGTTAAAAACCAAAACCATGCACACAAAGGACACTGTAATCCGTTTTACGTCTCAGCTTTCAGATTGTATGTAATCTAGCAGGAGCAAAGCAACGCTCTAGCCAGCCGTAGGCTGTACTAGCAGGCCAAAGGCCGATCTTCTTAGCTTAAAACCGTCAGTGCAGCGTTCCGTAAGTGAGCCTGCGAACGTTCCGTACACCGTAGGCTGTAAACCGTTCCGCTTCTCCGCTTGCGCTCTTTTCTGCGATCGCCCCTATTTTAATGACAGTTGAATATATCCGCCGGGCTGTGTGCTTGGGTCATGGATCAATCCATAGAACTGATTATCTAACAGTTGTTGCTTGTGTTTGCTTACTTGAGTAGAGATACATAATTGCTCTCCAAACAGCAGGGTTCTAAATTGAACACTAGGCTTGCTCCAATTTGTCATGCCAAGCTGTAGAGAATCTGCAAGCGCTATCGGTGACAACCCCTCATTGTTTTTTAGATAACACCTAAATTCACTTCCCGCTGTCGCAATAGCGGCTCGATATTGAGTGAGTTCGACCACGACATACGCCATATCAACCACAATGCCAAGTCGAGACTTAGCCATACGATCGTTAAGATAGACCAGCATATTAAAAGGTTCGGTGATGACAGGTGACATACCGTTGCTATACAACTTGAGTTTATGATTTACAAAGCTCTTTAGTAACACTGAAGCAAACGCTGCTCGGTTGTCATGAGGATGAAAGTGGGCCATATACATCATGACATGGTTTTCATCTATCATGGCGGTATCGATAAAGTGGGCACTCACCTCGTTGGTATTAAACAAGCTATAGTCAATCACAACATCGCTATACTCAACCCGACTCGGCGGGAAAAGCTGTTGTTGTACGCTTTTAGCGGCTTCGCTACTTTGCTCCAATAACGCCAAATTTTCATTTAATTCAAGATAGGATAAGGATTCTTGCTCATCAAAATTCAATGACTCTTCAAATGAGTTATTCAGACATTCGCGAATGGAATTTTCGATTAGATATAAATCAGAGACAGGTTTAACGAGGTAGTCACTGGCACCATGTCTTAATGCGTCAATAACATCAGACATTGCTTGGTTACCCGATATGATGATCGAAGGAGTGCCAGGCCTATGTTTATTCATCGCTTTAAGCATATCTAAACCACCGAGTTTGGGCATACTTAAATCTGCAATGACAATATCAAACTGTTGTTCTTTAAAGCGAGTGAGTCCTTGCTCACCATTATCAGCTTCTATTACTTCTGCACCGCGGCTATCTAGATAAGATGTGACCAGTTTACGAAAAACTGGATCGTCTTCAACAAAAAGTATCGTAAGCTCTTTTAGCGCCATAAACTGCCCTTAATTGACAACAACGCAAACAACACTTTTTGTTTGCGTGTTAAGTAGAGCTTTTAGTTGTTATTCCCCACTCTACCAATGTTATTCTAGTTCTTGCATATATTCGTCAAGCAACTCGTCATCATCGTCACTTTGAGGTACATCGCCGTCATATACCTTATAATCCAAATGCTGAAAATAAGCATCTTTAACAAAGGTATATGGATCTAGAGCGTTATCAACCAATCGTTCCTGATCGATTGCAGATGCTCGGGTATGCAAGTTTTTAAGACCCCATTTTAGTACTGATTGCCAAAACGTTAGCTCAGACAGGGGAAAGTATAGATCATCAACCCAATCTGAGGCGATTTCACGAGTAACATATGGACCGAAAAATGGCGCCATGAAATAAGGACCATTTGGCACACCGTAATAACCAAGCACTTCACTGAAGTCGTCTTGTTTACGTGGCATGCCCATCATGTCGGCTACATCAATTGTCCCGAGTAGCCCTAATGTGGTGTTAACCGTAAAACGTCCACCAGCATTTGCAGCCCAGCCCCACTTACCTTGTAACGTGTTATTTATCAGACTCGATGGCTCTTCAAGGTTAAGTACGAAATTATTAATGCCACTTTTCAGCGGTCGCGGGACATAGTCATTGTAGCCATGTGCGACGGGGCGATAAAAGTATCTATCCATAAACAGATAGTTAAAGTCCCACATCGCCCTGTTAAAGCCCTCTATGGGATCTCTTGGGTCGTTATAGGTTACCGTTATTTGCTGGTCACTATCCATAGTGGGATCAGTGGCATTTTCTGCAGCTTCAATTGAAGGCATTCCAAATATCGCCAGAGAAAGCACAATCCATTTAAACTTCATAATTGTCTCTTTGAAAAGGAGTCCATGTACTCGTCATTACTTTCACGCATTTAGACTCACGCCTTAATACATAAGATAAAAATTCATATTAAGTTTTCGACTAACTATCGCTAGCAATTTGTTTTAATTCAATAAAAACAGTATCAATCTATGTCACTTTGCATCGTACATCTGTTAAAGCAAAATTCAAGCTAAAGTGCTGTAGCCTTAGTGTCGATATACGTAACAAGACCGTTTATGGTTCCAAAAATTTATAAAAGTAGTCGAAAATCTTTATTTTTACATTTAAGGTGGATAAGGATACTGAGTAAGCCTATAAGATCAAACATAAATTTGTGTACAAACATATCTAAGCAGTCGTTTAAACCCTTGTAACACTTAACAAGAGCATACTTTGAATACGGTAACGGAACTCTTTACAGCTGCAAATCATCAACAAGGCAAAGGTTTGTCAACGGCAAAGCCTGTTAGCTCTTTGGTACCGGTGTCGCTGCTGACTCCTCAACCAGGATTAGGTCCTCAACTCGGAACAAGTCATCAAAGTGGGCTGAGCGTTATGCTTGCAGGTAAGAGCTTTAGCCTAAAACCTACGCAAGAGACCCAATTACCGCGCCTTAACCAATATTCAAACTTCATGTTAAATATAGTGCAAATCAACGGCACTATAAAACAGAGCATACTTTTAGCCTTAGGCCAGACACTTAGACTCCCTTTACCGCAAGCTCTGCTAACCATAATTAGCAATGCCAATGGCCAAGAAAAAAAATTACAACTATTAGCTAAACGTAAAGATGGCTATCAACTACCGAACGCAGAAATACATGACAGTGAGCTAATATTTGATAAAGGTCCAAGGATCGAGTTAGCAAGCCTTGGCTCTCTCAGTTGTGGGCACTATGTGGCATCGATTAAAAGTACCAATGATCAGTTGTTCCTGCAGTTAGTCCCGATTAAGTTACAAACTGAAGTTAACCTGATCCCTGAGCAGGCATCAGACGAAAAACAGAACGAAATAGCAAGTCAGCCAATAGTACAAAAACCGGACTCAAAATCAGCTCAAAAAGCCGATATGAACTTTCAATATAGAAAATTATTCAAAGCATTAGAAAGCATCGAAGTGAAGCTTGCTGATAGCGATGTAACGGGCTTAAACAAAACTGAAATAACGGACAAAACAGCTCAAGCTTCTACTCAAATCTCAAATGCAGCCACTCGTGAAGGCTTCTTAGCTGGTGCACTGATAAAAGCCGGTGGGCTCCCAAAATTGGCCGCTGCCACACTTAATACAAAACAAAGTCTTGCCAGCGTGCTTCTCAAGTCGCTCCCTATGATGATGCCTGAAACGTTAACCGAGTTGAGTCAGCCTCAACGGCTAAAGCTAATCACAGCTCAACTCTTTAGCCCCTCAGTCTCTCCCAACGAATGGCTTAATACGTCACTTTCGAGTCACTTCAGCACTATGGGTTTACTGCTTCAATTGCTATTAGCAAGAGCCTCATCGCAAAGTATTTCACCCGAACTCATGCAAAAGCTAGCAAAGCTACAAAGTCACCTAGCGCTCCCTGAGGCAATAATGAAATTACTCGAGGCAGCACTGGTTAACGAGTCGCTGGCAAACATTTTTAATAATTTAAGTCTTTATCAGCAGGCATCAACTAAAACTGAAGTGGCCACTCATTACTATTTTGCTCTGCCCTACTCTATCAATCATTATCAAGAGCAATTAGAAGTGCATGTGCAAAAAGAAAACAATACTAAGCAAAACGTTCCAGATAAAGATAGTGCTAATAAACACAGCTGCACGTGGAAACTACAATTAAAGTTTAACTTAGCCAGTGGCCCATTATTAATTAGTGCACAAGCAGCACAAGCAGCACAAGCAAATAGAAATCATGAAAAGCCAATAAACGGATCCCTTAAGCTAAACTTCTGCAGCAGTAGTGACACCCTGATAGCTAAAATAAAACTGCTAACGCCAGCACTTACGCACAAAATCGAAGCTGTCGGCTTTAGTCAAGTTTCAGTAACGACTAAACAAGAAAATGTACCTGCCAGCATTTTGCCTGGCGAGCATTACTTAGTGAAAGTTCATGTATAAACTCACAATGCAAGATTTAGCCTTCAGTGAACCTATGACCAGGGAAATACTAGTTGAACACTACAATGAAAGAGTCTAACAAACCAACAAAAGCTGTAGCGCTAAATTACCAGGCGGGTAGTGCGCCAAAAGTCACTGCAAAAGGTGAAGATAAACTCGCAGAAGAGATTATCGCCATAGCCCAACAAGCAGGGGTTCATATTCATCAAGATGAACATCTGTGTGATTTCTTACAGCGATTAGAGGTTGGTGATGAGATCCCAGCCGAGCTTTACTTACTTATCGCAGAGCTAATTGCGTTTGTATATGTGCTAGACGGCAAGTTTCCAGAAAAATGGGACAATTTACATCATAAGATAATGGAAGAGGTTTAAAGAAGGTCCTAGGTCCGAGGAAAGGCAAAGAAAGGTCCTAGGTGAAAGCTAAGATGGAAAGCAAAGAAAGACGAAAAAACAAAGATGAACGGCCTGCGGCACATGACTGTTTGATTTGATGTCACTATGGAACGCTTCGCTTACGGAAAACAAAAAAAACACTGCGGTAATTGGAATACAAAGCCGAAAAAGTGAAGGAGATAAATAAGTCAGAAGACTCAGCCTGTACCGTCTTAGTCTGTAGCATCTTAGCCAGTACTAACCCTTTTAAATGTAGGTCGGGATTTATCCCGACAAATTTTGTGTTTGCCTCCCAGATTGATGGGCTGAAGCCCAACCTACAAAAAATTATTTTATGTGCTCTCATCTTGGCTCTCACAGCCCCAGGAGGTTTCATCTCAGCCTGTATAGTCTTAGCTTAAACCGTCATCGCAGCGTTCTGTGAGTGAGCCTGCGAACGTTCCGTTATCCGTAAGCCCAGCGTTCGTCTCAGCCTTTGATTGTATAGCAGGACGAAGTCAGCTCTAGCACCTAGAAGCGCAGCGCCCTAGATTCTTCTTCGCTTGTACCGTCAGCGCAGCGTTCTGTGAGTGAGCCTGCGAACGTTCCGTTATCCGTAAGCGAAGCGTCCTCGCAGTGAGCCTGCGAACGTCCTGCTACTTTCCATGCAGTCGGATCAACAGTTCGGCTTCGGCTTTTGGTAGCTCACACTCTTCAATCAGTTCTGCAACGCCTGCGCCTAGGGCAACCATCTTCATTGCACGAGAATATAGTCTAGCTTGCGGATCTTGTTGGCTACTCTCTTCCAGTTTTTCATCTTGTTGTGTTAGCTTTTTCTCAAGCTCTAGCATTCGACGCCCAACACCAATGGTGCCACTTCTAAGCTCTTGTAGTTCGCGCTTAACGGCTTCTCTTTGCTTATCGCCTTCTTTTACTAACAAAGTTAACGCATCAACTTTTGCTCGTAGCTCGCCAGTCTGTTTTTGTAAATAAAACACCAACGCAAGGCAGACAACGATGAATAGTAACGCTGCTGCGATTAAAATTTCTTCAAAAATCATTAATAACTCATTTTTTAAATATCTAAGAAGGACGCTGCTAGAGCGTGATTGCGTCACTTCGAGGGCGTCGCCTTGCTCCTTCTAGGTTAAAGCGAAGAAGGACTTAGGTCCTAGGAAAATCAGGTTCTAGGAAAATCAATAAACAGTAAGGCTAAGACGAACGGCCTGCGGTCTTACGGCACGTGACTATTTGTATTAACTGAATGTCACTAAGGAACGCTTCGCTTACGGAAACACGAAGAAAGGCGTCGCGTTGCTCCTTCTAGATTAAAACTATGAAGGAGCGAGATCCTAGGAATATCAAAAAATTAAAACGAACAGACTGAGTCACTTCTAGACTCAGCAAGTTATGTTTTGTAGGTTCGGATTTAGCCCATCAAATACTGATGCCATCTATAGAAACGACGGCATAAATGCCGACCTACTTTAAAAGAAGGTTCTAGGTTTGGCAAAAGAAACTTTACACTTAATCGATACAAGCTTTTGCATTTGCTTTTGCATTTCCTAGGACCTAGCAGCGAAGCGTCCTCGAAGTGAGCCTGCGAACGCCCTAGCAGGACGAAGTCCGTTCTCGCCCCGACTTTAAATCTGCGTTAGTTCCATCCACTCTTCATCAGATAGTAACTTATCTAGATCAACCAAAATCAATAATTCACTCTCGCGGTTACTCACGCCTTGAATAAACTTGGCGCTCTCTTCAGTTCCTACATTCGGTGCGTTATCAATCTCAGAGCGGCGCAGGTAAACAACCTCAGCAACGCTATCGACTAAAATACCGATAACCTGCTTTTCAGCCTCAATAATAACGATACGCGTTGAATCATTTACGTCAGCTGACGCTAAACCAAAACGTGAACGGGTATCGATAACGGTGACAACATTGCCACGTAAGTTAATAATACCTAATACATAGTGAGGCGCACCAGGTACAGGCGCTATCTCGGTATAACGCAATACTTCTTGTACCTGCATTACATTGATACCATAGGTTTCATTATCGAGCTTGAATGTTACCCACTGTAACACTGCATCTTCGGTTCCCGCTGCTACGGCTACACTGTTTGAACTTGTCATAATCGCCTCAATCTATAGCTCTGCAGCTATTTGTCTAATCTATTCTTTAATATTTATACCAACCAAACCGATTGGCTAACCACTGTTAAATGCTAATAATGTGCTAGTACGCATAATATTGATAACTAAAATAGATAGTTACTTGTTTCTATGCCGCATATAGCCATTGAATTCCCATTAATAAATCTATTATCTAAAATAGGTGCTCATTTTTACTATGGTGCAAGCATCGCAGTCTAATGCAAGACTGCCAACAATCTTTCCCTATTGCCCTGTATCGACTGCTCAGCACTATTCTTTACCTTGCCTTCTGTATCTTGGCTTCTTTACCCAAGCATCTTTACTAGGTCATAGATACACTGGCATCAATAGTGTGGCATCTTTATCTGAGCAACTTTACCTGAACAGCTTTACCTTAGCCCCCCTGCGCAACTCTAAGTCGTTAATACTATGGGGCGATGAGTAAATAAAAATCATCCGAACTTTATATGGTTATGCTGTCTTGACTACCCAGTCTTGACAGCCTAAGCCTGAACCCAACATCTGTACCAAGGCCTCAACATTTAAAATGCCGCACATACGCTCTTTTACCACACCAGCAAGCCATGGCCGTTTACCTGCTTGGCTACGCCAATTAATGTCAGATTTTTTAATCGATATTGTGTCAACTAATGACTCACACGCAAGGCCCCAATCGCTATTTTCTAGTAGAACAACATATTGATAGGTCACATTCTCGCTTAATTGCTCATCATATTTTTCAGGCATCACCCAAGCACAAGTATCGACAACATTAAGTTGTGCTTCTCGATGCTGTTGCACTCCCATATACCAAGACGGCCGTCCCATGAGACGAGTGATCTTATCAACACTCACAATGCCCCCTAAACTCACTAAAGGTACTGCTAGCGTCAAACCCGCTACTTTAAAAAATAACACCTGAAACTCTTCATCTAGCTGCTCCAATAGTGTTTGAGTAGACACTAAAGGCTCATTGATTAATTGCTCTGTAGTTTGAGGCGTTAGATCCTGCGGCTGGGCGCTATCACTGATAACTGCTGAGTCAGCGAGCAACTCAGACTCAGGTTCAATTTTTGTATGATGACTAAAATTTGAATCATGGCTAATTGAAGCTATGCCGACAGCAGGCCAAATATCGGTAAGAGTGTCAGCACTGGCTAACGTCGCTGTCGAGTATTGCGGCTCAACTTTGTTGGCACTTTCTTGAGGTGAGCGAGCGAACAATTGCTCTAATGCTTGTCGACTTAGGCGCTCATCTGCCTCTCGGCTTGCTAATTTTGTGCATTCTAGGGTTTTGCTTTGTGCGTAATCGCCTTCTGTTACCCTACTCGCTACTGCGCACTTTGTTTGCGGCTCATTAAGCAGCAACGAGAAATAATCACATACTGCATCATCAACTGATTTTGACATGTGATAAGCCCTTCGCAAGTAAATAATCGAGTAATCTATCGTACGCTTTTACGCCACGGCTATTAGGGGCGTAATGGGAAGCAGGTAAATGGCTCAAACTGGCATCTCTAAATTTGGTATCAACAGGGATCACGTCCTGCCATAACTCTTGGTTATAATCTTCATTAAGTTGTAACAATGCAGCTGAGGCCGCGCGAGTGCGTTTGTCATACATGGTTGGCACTATCGTGTAGCTGTATTGGATTTTTTTTGAGCGCCCCATTAACAACATGGTTTTCACCATACGGTCTAGACCTTTTAGTGCTAAGAACTCAGTTTGCACCGGCACAATAATATGCTCACTTGCGGCTAACGCATTAACCATTAACACCCCCAGTACTGGCGGGCAATCTATCAATACTACATCGTACCTATCTTCGATTAACTTTAAGGCCTTGGTTAAGATGAGCCCCATGCCTTCTTGATGACCTAAACTCCGGTCTATCGTCGCTAACGCCATCGTTGAGGGCATTAAATCTAATCCCACGACATTGGTCGGTACAATATGAGCCTGTACGACATCACTCGTTAATCGCTTATTCGCTAAAAACAGATCGTATAAAGAACAGGGTAATTGCTCACTATCAATACCAAGATAGTACCCAAGGGATGCATGGGGATCGGTATCAACCATCAACACCTTCAGACCACGTTTCACAAACGCACCCGCTAGACTGGCAACAGTTGTTGTTTTCCCCACCCCACCTTTTTGGTTTGCTATGGTCCAGATTTTCAAAGGATAATCCCCGGTTATAAGATTTTGTTTTAGCGCTTGTTAATCAGCTGTACTGCTCAGTGTTAGTGCTTAATGTTAGTGATCAGTGTTAGTGATCAGTGCTATGGCTCAACGTTATTACTCCGCTCAACTTTTGCACTCTATCGCTCAATGAAGATTGTGCTGTAATCAAATGAATGATTGCCCTTGTCAAAGCTCACACCACTTAATCTTCTGGCTCTCTGGTTGTGACTCTAATTCCGCCATGGGGCAAACTAATGAGTTTCACTCCATCATCGCTTTCTAACACTGTCACAGCGCTCGCCTGACGACTCATATCGTTATGCTTAACAAGCTCAGTGTTTAGCGCCCTGTTAACGTCTTGCTGTATTGCAAGCGGCTTATCACTTGTCTCTGCTTTATGTTTTAACGTCTTATTTACTGAACGAGTCTCATCAAGATGACTTGTTGGCTGAGCTGGTGTCTCTGGCTTAACTTTTGTTGCTTGCGTAAGTTGCTTAACTTGTGTTGCTTGCGTAACTCCTGGCCCTATGGGTAAAACCGTTGACTCACCTTGCAGTGCCTTATCGACAAAAGACTGTACAAAATGTGGATTTTCAGCCATCCAGTTAGACATCACTTCAGCCTGTTCATCGGGGACCATCAATAAGATTTGGCTGCTTTGCAGCTTCTGTACTTCATTGGTTAACAGTTTGTTTTTATGCTGAGATTCAAAGTAGAGTGAACCAAACGTAAAAGAGGCAATACTTAGCAAAAACATCAATAGCAATGACAGCGTATTCACTTCGCCCCGTTGCGCTATGATGCTTTTTCTTACGGCACTTTTTCTTTCGGCACGTTGCCTCAAAGCCGCTTTAGCCATTAATGGTCTCTTTAATAATCGATTCAGCCATATGCTCTAACGCAATAGACTTCGTGGCGATACCTGCCGCAGTTACCGCTTGCGGCATACCATAAACCACACAGCTAGCCTCATCCTGAGCCCACACTGTAGCGCCAATACCTTTAAGCATTCTGGCCCCTTCGCGACCATCTGCACCCATACCGGTTAAGACAACAGCAAGCACATCGCCGCCAATTACTTTAGACGCTGATGCGAAGGTAATATCGACACAAGGCTTATAATTCATATCGGCTTTACCCGCTATCACCTTAATTCTGCCGTAAGCCCCACCGCGCTCTAGCATCATTTGCATGCCGCCAGGCGCTAAGTATGCGCAGCCAGGCCTTAGCTGATCGCCACTTTCAGCTTCTTTAACTTCAATCTTACACAAGCTATTAAGTCTGGTTGCGAACGTTGGCGTAAAAGCCGCTGGCATATGCTGAATAAGCAAAATGGGGTGCGGATAATTCGCAGGTAATTGAGTTAACACCTTTTGCAGTGCAACTGGCCCCCCTGTAGAGGTACCGATAAGTAATGCTTTATATTTTTTGCCACTACCACGAGTGATAACACTTGCTCGACTGGCGGGCCTTTCAAGTGTGCTTGCAGCGGTTGTAGCTGTAACGGCTGAGCGAGAAAGGCTCGATGAACTACGGATCCTATCCGCGGCTCTCTCATTACTAATACTACTAGTAGCACTAACACCGCTAGGCTGAACTCTGTCATTGCCAGACAATGGACGAGCAATCGGCCTAAATAGACGTCGACGACCTAACGCACGAATTCGTTGCTGCAATAGCGCTATCGCGTCATCTTTATTACTGGCGATATCTTCAAAGCGTTTTGGTAAAAAGTCTAAAGCACCCGCGTCTAATGCTTCCAATGTGGCTTTAGCGCCATCATGGGTCAGTGATGAAAACATTAAGATAGGAATTGGCTTGCTCGCCATGATCTGCTTTACCGCAGTGATCCCATCCATAACAGGCATTTCGATGTCCATGGTGATCACATTCGGATTCAACTCTGCAGCCATCTTCACGGCCTCAGCACCATTACACGCGGTACCCACCACCTCAAGCTCAGAGTCTTGACTCACTATTTCGCTAACACGTCGTCTGAAAAAACTCGAATCATCAACGACTAAAACTTTAATGCCCATTTAAATCCCTATACCGCACCACTGGCTCGCTCAATGCTGTATGTAAAAAAGGGAATAACAAGGCAATGCCTGTTATTCCCTATGCTAACCCGTGTTAGCTCCTGTTACGTGCGTAATGCTTTAGTAGGCCCGGTACATCTAAGATCAGCGCTATACCACCATCAGAGGTAATGGTCGCACCAGCCATGCCCGGCGTACCATGCAGCAATGTGCCTAGTGGCTTTATCACCACTTCTTCTTGGCCAATGAGTGAATCAACCACAAAACCAATTTGCATCGTACCTAGTTGGACAATAACCACATGGCCATGCTGTTTGTCACCGTGCCTAAAGCTCAATGCCTTGCGAGATAACCATTGCTCAAGGTAAAACAGCGGTACAGCTTTATCACGAACAATCACCGTCAACTGACCGTCAACCACATTGGTCTTAGTCAAATCTAAGTGGAATATTTCATTCACGCTCGACAAAGGTAAAGCAAAGACTTGCTTGGCGACTTCAACCATCAGGGTCGGCATAATCGCTAACGTCAATGGCACCTTGATTTCAAGACGTGTGCCTTTACCCAGTTGTGAACCAATATAAATCGAACCGTTCAGCTGGGTAATACGGGTCTTAACCACGTCCATTCCCACGCCACGACCCGAAATATCAGAGATCTCAACTTTAGTTGAAAATCCTGGGGCAAAAATAAGGTTATAAGCTTCTTCATCGCTCATGCGTGCAGCGGTATCTTCATCGAGCACGCCGCGGCTAATAGCAATGCCTTTGAGCTTTTCTGGATCCATACCTGCACCATCATCCTCAATTTTAAGCAGGATGTGATCGCCTTCTTGGCTAGCAGATAATGTAATTGTACCTGTGCGTGCCTTGCCATTCGCCTCACGAGCATCAGGCATTTCAATACCATGATCGACCGAGTTTCTGACTAAATGGACTAAGGGATCGGCTAACGCTTCAACAAGGTTTTTATCCAGATCGGTATCTTCACCGATCATAACAAGATCAATCTCTTTATTTAGGCTTCGAGCTAAGTCACGAACCACTCGAGGAAAACGCCCAAAGACTTTCTTAATCGGCTGCATGCGAGTTTTCATCACCGCGCCTTGTAGATCGGCAGTGACCAGGTCAAGGTTAGCTAAGGCCTTTGACATCTCTTCATCTTCACGTGCCACGCCAAGACTCAATAATCGATTACGGACTAATACCAGCTCTCCGACCATATTCATGATCTGATCAAGCCTTGAGGTATCAACTCGTACTGTTGTTTCCGCTTGGGGCGCATTATTGCCAGCTGGCTTTGGGGCGACTTTAGCTGCAGGTTTAGGCTCTTGTTTAAGCTCTTGTCTAGCTTCTGGCTTAACAGCTGATACCTGCTGCGAGGTCGTTATTGCCTGTACAACTGGCTCAGATTGACTCGCTTTATGCTGCTGTGACGCGCCATGGTCAATTTCAGCAACACTATTTTTAACAACACTATTTTCAGCAATATTGGTCCCTTTACCTGGACCTGTACCAGAACCATGCAGCTCATCAAGTAAGCGTTCAAATTCGTCATCAGTAATTTCATCTGAATCGACATTAAAGCCGCTTGTCTCAATAACCGCAGGCGCTGCCGACTGAACTTTAAACTGACCAGAGCCATGTAACTCATCAAGTAAAGATTCAAATTCATCATCAGAAATGTCATCAGATGATGATAAGGATGGTGCAGCAGTAGATTCAGCTGACTGACCAGGACCGTTACCCGAACCATGGAGTGCATCAAGCAAGGCTTCAAATTCGATATCATCAATATCATCGATACTGCCGCCTGTTGCCGACACTTGTGCAATCGTTTCAGATCCTGGAGCTTGTGCAACGAAATCTACACCTTCAACCACAGAAACAGAGTCTGCAACAGCGGTGACAGTAGGTTCTAGGGCTGCTGAGGCTTGAGCCGCTGTCTCGGCCATTTCAGATGCTAGCAATTCACCCGCGCTTAACGTTTTAAGCTGAGCTAATAGCGCTGGTTCTGCTGGGGATTGAGTTTGCCCTGCTTGAGTTTCAGCAAACATTGAGTTGATTGAGTCTACAGCCTGTAAAATGACATCCATCAAATTAGCAGAGACTTCACGTTTTCCTGTGCGCAGTAAATCGAAGGTATTTTCTGCTTCGTGGCAGACATCGACCATAGGTGCTAAACCTAGGAACCCTGCGCCACCTTTCACCGTATGAAAACCGCGGAAAATAGCATTCAATAAATCGGTATCATCAGGATTATTTTCTAACGCAACTAATTGCTCTTGTAGAAGCTCTAATATTTCACCAGCTTCGATCAAAAAGTCCTGCAGTATCTCTTCATCAACATCAAAGGACATTCTCTGACTCCCTTAAAAACCTAAACTCGAAAGCAGATCGTCAACTTCATCTTGACCTGTCACCACGTCCTGGCGGTGCTCTGCATTCATAATAGGACCTTCAGCTTCAACATTTAGCTTTGGCTTGTCGTCAACCGCGTTTGCAGGTTGCTCACCAAATACTGTCAACATCGACACTAAGCTATTCTCAACTTCTCTAACGAGTTCAATCACTCGACGGATCATCTGTCCGGTTAAGTCTTGAAAATCTTGTGCCAATAAAATTTGATTAAGAAGTTCTTTTACTCGGCTTGCATCCGACTCGCTTCTTTCTACAAATTGTTGGATATCGTGGCAGAGTGTTTTAAATTCATTTAGCGGCAACTCGCGACGCATTAGCTTGTCCCAAGCGGGCTTAACAGCTTGAATATTTTCACTTAATGCACTTGCAAGAGGTAAGCACTCTTCCACAGCATCCATGGTTTTATTTGCCGCTTGCTCTGTCATATCGATGACATAAGTCAAACGCTCTTTTGCATCTGGGATCTCAGTATTGGCTAATTCAATTAAACGACTATCAAATTGAAAGTCAGAAATAGCACTGTGAAGTTGACGGGTTAAGCGCCCGACTTCATCAAAAAGATCTTTTTGAATGGGCGCAGAAATTTCTCTAACCAATTCATCCGCTTTTTCCTGCTCTCCCTGACTAAGAAGTGCAACTAGACTCTCTGCTTGTTCAAGAGTAATCAGCCCTGACAATTGTTGCTGCATTGCTCATCCCTGCTTAGCCGAGGCGTTCAAAAATTTTATCGAGCTTTTCTTTTAGTGTGGCTGCGGTAAATGGCTTAACGACATAGCCGTTAACGCCTGCTTGAGCGGCAGCAATAATCTGCTCACGCTTAGCTTCAGCGGTCACCATTAATACAGGAAGGTGTTTCAAATTATCATCGGCACGAATGGCCTTTAATAGGTCAATACCTTGCATGCCAGGCATGTTCCAGTCAGTTACAACGAAATCAAAATCGCCTTTTTGTAACATAGGTAAAGCTGTAGAACCGTCATCTGCTTCTTGAGTATTGTTAAATCCCAAGTCACGTAACAAGTTCTTAATGATACGTCTCATTGTTGAAAAATCATCAACAACAAGAATCTTCATATTCTTGTCCAAAGTTTCCTCCGCGGAGCGCGCCTAAAATGCGCAAGTAATGTGGTATCAATTATTATGATTTTATTCTTGTGTCCAATGCTTGAGTTTACCCTTGAGCCTGAGCATCGCCTGACTATGGATCTGGCTAACTCTAGACTCACTGACCTCAAGAATGGCCCCAATCTCTTTTAAATTCAATGCTTCATCGTAATATAGCGACAACACCAGCGCATCTCTTTCTGGTAGTAATTTAATCGCTGCAACGAGCGCAGAATGAAACTGTATTTCCGCGAGCGACTCGTAAGCATCATCTTCGTGGTCGTCAGCTTGATTCAAACCTTCAACGGCCACGCCTAAATCTTCTATACCAACGACTTTGCCCACTGATACGTCGTTTAAAATGCTGTAATACTCATCGAGTGGCATCTCTAACCGCTCGGCGATTTCGCTATCTTGAGCATCACGTCCTAACTCTTGTTCAAGTTCATCAATCACTTGAGCCACGCGGCGCTGATTGCGGTGTACCGAACGTGGTACCCAATCGCCGCGTCTAATTTCATCTAACATTGAGCCACGAATTCGAATTCCGGCAAAGGTTTCGAACTTGGCGCCTTTACTACCATCAAAGTTTGATGACGCTTCGAGTAGCCCCATCATGCCGGCCTGCAACAGATCATCTAGCTGAACTGATGCGGGCAAACGAGCCAAAAGATGATGGGCTATTCTTTTTACAAGCGGTGCATACTGTTCAACGATAGACGTCTTATTATCAAAACGAGTATACGCAGCCGCTTTATTCACCCGATTTATCCTCTTGATAATCAGGACGTTGAACTAAACGCTCAACGAAAAACTCTAAGTGACCACCAGGTTGAGACGGTACTGGCCAGCTCATAATTTTATTTGCCAGCCCTTGATAAGCAATGGCTGCTGGTGACTTAGGAAAAGCCTCAACAATCAATTTTTGCTTACGTACCGACTTACGTAAATTTTCATCAAACGGTACCGTGGCGACCAGCTCTAACGCGACATCAAGGAACCTGTCGGTTACCTTGCTTAGCTTGGCGAAAAGCTCCATGCCTTCTCGTAAGCTACGCACCATATTCGCTACAATCTTAAAGCGGAACACACCGTGCTCACGACTTAAGATTTTGATCAGCGCATAGGCATCGGTAATTGAGGTCGGTTCATCACAAACCACAATTAATACGTCTTGTGACGCTCGAGAAAAGCTCAATACCATATCTGAAATACCGGCAGCGGTATCAACAATCAAGATATCAAACTGAGTTCTCATTTCGCTAAAAGCGCGAATAAGGCCAGCATGCTGTGCTTGAGTCAGTTCCACCATTGCCTGAGTACCTGAGGTGGCTGGAATAATTCCAATCCCTTTCGGTCCTCGAAGGATCACATCATCTAATTCGGCCTCTCCCGACAAAACATGAGATAAATTTCGCTCAGCACGCAAACCTAACATCACATCGACGTTCGCTAGACCTAAATCCGCGTCCAATACCAGTACACGTTTGCCCTTTTCGGCTAACGCAACCGCGGTGTTAATAGAGACGCTGGTTTTGCCCACGCCACCTTTACCACCTGATACGGCGATTACTTTTACTTTTTCATTATTTGGCTGATTCATCATACGTAAACCGCTTGCTTGATCCGGAGTCATGGCTTCACTCAAATGCATAGGTCATTTCTTGCGACCCTTCAATATTATGTAATGGTTCTATAGGTTTGTTATCTAATGCAGCTAATGCGCGATTGGCTAACGATAATGTATCAGCCACCTGCATATCTTCAGGAACTCTTTGTCCGTCCGTTACATAACTTAAAGGCAACCCACTTTGAATCAAGACGCTTAACGCAGGCGCTAACGATATTGATTCATCTAATTTTGTTAGTACTGCACCCGAAAGTGGAATACGTGTAAACTGTTTTACTGCATCTTCTAATACTCGACGCTGTCCCGTGGCAGACATTACCAGATAACTGCGTATTGGTAATCTGCTATTTGCGGCTAAACTGTCGAGTTGCTGGAATAAACGCTGATCTCTTTGTCCCATCCCCGCTGTATCAATCAAAACGAGCTTACGATTTCTAAATTGATAGAGTATTTGTTCTAACTCATTAAAATCATGAGCCTGTTTTACAGGGCACCCCATTATTTTGCCATAAGTTGCCAATTGCTCAAAGGCTCCAATGCGATAATGGTCAGTAGTAATGAGCGCAACTTGATCTGAGCCGTGATAAGCCGCAAAACGCGCCGCTAATTTAGCCACTGTCGTTGTCTTACCCACACCCGTTGGGCCAACAAATGCAACCACGCCACCTTGGCGTACAATATCATCGCCTTGGTTATCGAGTAAGTTGGCTAAGCTACGCGGCAAAGAGGCCACTAACTCTGCTGGAGAGTAATGTTCACTAAGGCTCGATAGCTTCTTTGCTATCGCGGGAGAGAACTCAGCCTCTAGCAGCTTGCTCTCAAGCATTGCTCCTACAGGATCGACCCGCTTTTTCTGTTCGACCATCAAGCTACTCACTTGATGCGTCAATAAATTACGAATTGACGCTAACTCTTCTTTCATCGCGTCAAATTCGGCACTGTTGTTCTGTTTGCTGCCATTAAAACTGTCTGGCGCTCGATGAGGCGTAAACTCTGCTTTCGCAGGTTCAGACGGCTTCACTTGTGCTTGCAGTCCTTTAGCCCATTCAGGCATATCAAGATTGTCACTGCGCGTTGACGGCGTTTGTTGGCTAATACGACTTTGCTGACGCTCTAATAATGCCTGCAAAGAATCTGGCGCTGGCGTTGATTGAGCGCGACTTTCAGCTTTTACGTTGGCCGCTCTCATATTCGACTGCGCGCCACCTAAGGTCACCCTCTCTTCTGCAAGATCGGTAAACATAGCAGCAGAAGGTTTAGCCTCTACAATTTTTGGCTTAGGCTCGTCATAATCGACTGCCGCAACAATCTCAATGCCACCGGTCACTTTCTTGTTTGACATGATGACAGCATCTGACCCCAAGGTTTCTTTAACTTGGGCTAGGGCCGAGCGCATATCTTTTGCTAAAAACCTTTTAATCTTCAATTATTCGACCTCTACTGACCCACTGCCGAGACGATGCGTATTTGCTTCTCGTCGGGGACTTCTTGATATGAAATCACCCGTAAATTAGGGATCGTATGCTTAACAAATCGCGATAACGTTGAACGTAGCATGCCTGACGTCAATAAAATTGCAGGCTGACCAACCATTTCTTGACGCTGCGTGGCGTCCACTAACGACTTCTGCATACGCTCTGCAAGGCTTGGCTCGATATTCGGACCATCGCCTCCCGTTGCCTGCATAGACTGATGCAACATTTGTTCCAACTCTGGCGCCAAAGTAATGACAGGGATTTCAAGCTCAGGTCCGCTGATCTCTTGCACTATCATACGTTTTAGGGCTATTCGAACCGCAGCAGTTAATACTTCGGTGTCGCTGCTCTTTGGTCCATATTCAAGTAACGTCTGTACGATGGTCTTCATGTCACGAATAGACACACCTTCATTGAGCAAGTTCTGCATCACTTTAACGACGCTGCCCAGTGGCATCACATCTGGAATAAAGCCATCAACCAACTTAGGCGAATGCTTACCAAGCATTTCAAGTAGTTGCTGAACTTCTTCATAGCCAAGCAGTTTGGCGGCGTTATTCGATAATAGTTGGCTGATGTGAGTGGCCACTACCGTTGAGGCGTCCACTACCGTGTAACCTAAGGTTTGTGCGTGCTCACGCATTTCGGGAGCGATCCACACCGCATCCAGACCAAAAGCGGGGTCTTTCGTTTCGATACCATCTAGCTTGCCATATACTTGCCCAGGATTAATCGCTAGCTCACAGTCATGACGAATTTCAGCTTCACCCGATGCCACGCCCATTAATGAGATCCGGTAAGCATTGGGGGATAAATCGAGGTTATCGCGAATGTGAACCGCTGGCACCAGAAAGCCTAGCTCTTGTGAGAGCTTCTTACGCACGCCTTTAATGCGTCCAAGCAGCTCGCCGCCCTGACCTTTATCCACTAATGGAATTAAGCGGTAACCCACTTCTAGGCCAATGGTGTCAACATGCTGTACATCATCCCAACTCAGCTCTTTTGGCTGCGAGTCGCGAGGCTCAACAGGACCTGTTTTTGCCAGCTCCAGTGCGCGCTCTCGGTCTGTTTGTTGCTTTTTCTTAATGAAGTAAGCGCCCGCGCCAGCTGCCGCTGCACATGATAAGAACACCAAATGTGGCATACCTGGCACAATGCCCATCACGAACATCACGCCTGAAGCGATGGCTAGCGCCTTGGGACTGTCAAACATCTGCCCCATAACCATTTCGCCCATATCACCGGATTCATTTTGACGCGTTACCATCAAAGCCGCGGCAATAGATAAGAGTAGACCGGGGATCTGCGCCACTAGGCCATCACCAATCGTTAATAGGGTATAAATTTCAACTGCCGCAGAGAAAGATAAATCATGCTGAGCGATACCAATAATAAAACCGCCCACAATGTTAATCACAAGAATTAATATACCGGCGACCGCATCACCTTTTACAAATTTTGATGCACCGTCCATGGCACCGTAAAAGTCGGCTTCACGGGTCACTTCAGCGCGGCGAGAACGCGCTTCTTCTTGCGTTAATAAGCCAGCGTTTAAGTCGGCATCAATCGCCATCTGCTTACCTGGCATGGCGTCTAGGGTAAAGCGAGCACTTACCTCAGATATTCGCCCCGCGCCTTTTGTCACAACGGCAAAGTTGATAATAATAAGGATTAAAAACACGACTAGACCAACGGCATAGTTGCCACCAATCACCACAGAGCCAAAGGCCTCAATCACCTTACCTGCCGCGTCACCACCATTATGGCCTTCAAGCAGGACCACACGCGTTGAGGCAACGTTCAGTGCAAGCCTGAGTAGGGTTGCCACCAGCAAAACGGTAGGGAATGCAGCAAAATCTAGCGGTCTGTCGCTGTAAATGGCAACGAGGAGTACCACGAGTGCCAGTGCGATATTGAAGGTAAAAAGGATATCGAGCAGGAACGCGGGCATAGGTAAAATGATCATAGCCAGAGCGGCTAAAACCAATAACGGCGTACCAATACCTTTTAAATGCGCAGGCTTTATCTGTTTTAATTGGCCTAGACTTGCTTTAAGTTCCATTCACCCTGAGTCCGATCTTTGACGTCTAACGCCAATACAGCAAATACTGTACCAATTATTTTTATAAGAATTGTCGCGACTATAACCTGAAAGCGACTAGCAAAGAATATCTGACGTTGCGAGTGGTTGATTTTTGGGCATAAAAAGGACTTTAATGTTTTAATTCATCTGGGATCGGCTGTTTAATTGGAACAGGATTAGGACGCCTGCCCTTGCCCTTTTGGTATTGTCGTAATTGGAATACATAAGCAAGCACCTGAGCCACTGCAGTGAATAACCCTTCAGGGATCTCTTGGTCAATTTTAGTAGTATGAAAAATAGCACGTGCCAGTGGCGGAGCTGAGACTATTGCCACGTCGTGCTCTCTAGCAATTTCTCTGATTTTAAACGCCACTTCATCCACGCCTTTTGCCACCACAAAGGGGGCCGTAGAACGTGTCGCATCGTATTTAACCGCCACGGCGTAATGCTCAGGGTTAACAACAATAACGTCGGCATTGGGCACTTCCCCCATCATCCGCCTTTGAGACATCTCGTGTTGTAACTGACGAATGCGTCCTTTCACCTCTGGCTTTCCTTCGGTGTCCTTGTATTCGTCTTTCACTTCTTGCTTGGTCATCTTTAACTGTTTGGCATGATTCCAAATCTGAAATGGCACATCAATAATGACGATCAGGAAAGTGGATGCGCAAAGTAAAATAAATATCCATACCACTATGTCCAGAGCATGGTAAATATTGCCTGGCAAGTGATCTTGCGACAGCATCAAAATATCATCTAAATAGAGGGTCAATAATAGATAGGCAGTAATGGCGACCACAGAGAACTTAGCAATACCTTTAGTAAGTTCAACCAAGGCTTGCACGCCAAACATCCGCTTAAACCCAGCCATAGGGCTCATTTTGCTGGCCTTGGGCATAAAAGCTTTAACCGAAAATGACATGCCACCAAGGGCGACATTACCTGCAAATGCGATTAAGGCTAAAAACGCAATAAAACCCATCAACGGGACTGCAAGTTCAGTGCCTACCATCCCCCAAACATTCATCATCTGATTGGTATCAAAAATCTCGTCACGACTCTGCGTAAATAACTTCGTCATGATGTTATGCATCGCCTGTGCGATATCGGGGCCAGTCATTAACAAGCCTACCGAAGCCGCGATCAGTACGGCAGAAGTTCCTAGATCTTTTGAGCGTGCAACCTGCCCTTTGTCTTTGGCCTGTTGCAACTTTCTGGAGGTGGCCTCCTCTGTTTTTTCTTGGCTACTATCGTTTTCAGCCATTTATAGCCGCCCTCCACCTTGTAACGTGAACACTATTGCTGATAGCCATTCGCCATAAAGCATGATTACAGCCCACCATCGGCGCGGCATTGCAGCTCAAGTACATTACAAAGTAGTAGCTGAACTTCACGCCACACTTCATCAAAATGCGTCATGATGGGTGACAAAGTTAGCCAAAGAATAAACAAGCCTGCAATCATGGTGACAGGAAAGCCGATAGAGAAGATATTTAACTGTGGTGAGGCGCGCGTCATTACACCAAATGACAAGTTAATGGTGAGCAGCGCCACAATAGCGGATAGCGACATCGTCAAGGCTGCACCAAACATATAGCCCACAAATTCGGTAAATAGGCGGTAACTCGCCAGACTTAACCCTTGCATAGACACCGGGATAGAATCAAAGCTGGCGATCACCATTTTTATCAATAACAGGTGACCATCTACCGCTAAGAAAATCATGGTGGTGAGCAGTAAGAAGAAGTTACTAATAACTGGGGTTTGTTGTCCCGAGCTAGGATCGACCATAGAGGCGAAACCTAGACTGGTCTGCATACCGATGATCTGACCGGTAAGGACAAAGGTCTGCATTAGCAATTGTGTGGCAAACCCCATCGCGACGCCAATAACAATTTGCTGTGCGGTGATAAAGGCTGCACTCAATGAAAATAGATCGATTGTGGGCATAGTAGGCAGTACTGGAGCGACAGCAACCGTAACGGCAACAGAGAGTAATAACCTTACTCTAGTGGGAGTCGTCGTTGCACCAAAGACGACCATCACCATAAACATGCTGGAAATTCGCGTTAAAGGCCACATGTAACCTGCGATGCCGTTCATGATGGTATCGAGCAAGATCTCCATAATTAATTCCGCGTATTCATTAAGAACTTGCTATACAGATTAATCATTACCTGTGAGCCGCTCTTTTTCACCATCGGGAAATAACAATCGATGTTCATAAGCACCTGTAAATAGTTAACCTATGACTTGGGGGATCATATCCACCATCTGGAAAAAGAAATCCATCATCATCTGAACCAGCATATGCCCCATTAACATGAGTGCTAATAACGTGGTCAGTAAACGAGGTAGAAAACTTAAGGTTTGCTCGTTAATGGACGTTGCCGCCTGAAAGACAGCCACGACTAAACCTATGATAAGACCAGGCACAATAATCATCGACACGATAATCACAATCACGGCCAGTGCTTCTCGAAAGATATCAATTAGTGACTCTGGACTCATGGCTTACCTACAATCCAAAACTGTTGGCTAAGGTGCCCATCACTAGGCTCCAACCGTCAACGAGTACAAATAACATGATCTTAAATGGCAATGATACAATCATAGGTGACAACATCATCATACCCATGGCCATTAAGATACTGGCTACCACCAAATCGAGCACCAAAAACGGCACAAACAACATGAAGCCGATCTGGAAGGCCGTCTTTAGCTCACTGGTAATAAATGCCGGAATAATGACGGTCATTGGAGCATCTTCTGGCTCAACAATGCCTTGATAACCCGAGATTTCAATAAATGTGTTTAGATCCGAGTTTCGAGTCTGGGCCAACATAAAATCTTTAAGTGGCCCTTGCCCGGTTGTAAAGGCATCTTGCAGCGGCATACCTTGCTCGATATAAGGCTTAACCGCTTGAACGTATATCTTGTCGAATACTGGCGACATAATAAAGAATGTCATGAACATACTGATGCCAATCAACACCTGATTAGACGGGGTCTGTTGTAAACCAATCGCTTGACGTAAAATCGACAGCACCACAATAATACGGGTAAACGAAGTCAACATGATGACCATCGCAGGAATGAAACTTAGCGCGGTCATTAATAGCAAAATCTGCATGGTCACAGAGTATTGCGTTGAACCATCGGCCCCCGTTGAGACCGTCACGGCTGGCAATATACCGTTTTCAGCAAGTGCAGTGGGTGCTATAAGAGTCAGCGCTAATCCGGCCAGAAGTAAAATCCACTTCATCATGATGACTTAGCTTGACGAAGTCGGCTGGCAAATGACTCGCCAGATATTTCAACAGGCTGCGCTAATTTATCAATGAGACTCACTTGCTGTTGTGTAACTCCAAGTAGATATTGTTGACCTGCAACCTCAACCAATACCAGTTTCTCTTTTTGCCCTAGAGGCGTCACAGCGATTGTTTTTAACACCCCTTGGCTACTGGGGACTAAGTTAAAACGTCTGACCAAATAAGCTAAGAAGAAAATTAATAGCAATACAAGGATCAAACCACCTACCATGCTTGAAAGCGTAGCGATGCTCGTTGGTGAAGCAGGTGTTTCAGCTTGAGCTGCCGCACTACTCACTCCGGCTAATACCAGTTGAAAGCTCATTAAACGTCCCTTTTACTTCAGCTTTTTAATTCGCTCTGTTTGGCTAATGACATCCGTTAGACGAATACCGAACTTATCGTTGACGACTACCACCTCACCATGGGCAATCAAGGTACCGTTAACCATCACATCGAGAGGCTCACCCGCGACCCTGTCGAGCTCGACGACTGAACCCTGATTTAACTGCAGTAAATTACGAATATTGATAAAACTACGACCGACTTCCATCGAAATAGTGACCGGGATATCCATAATCGCGTCGAGCTTAGATGCTTCTTCTTCACTTAACGGCGCACTATCGTTGTTAAACTCATCGAATTCAACAGCTTTAGCTTCTTCAATCGCTTGCTCAGCCATTGCTGACGCCCAATCATCTGTATCTGTACTCATTTACCCTTCACCTTATATATCTGAACGTTCGCGCCCACGGCCTTTGTGGGTCACTAGCTGTAATTCTGTCTTAACCGTTTCTGGTCTTGGAATTTTTTCGCAAATTTTTAATGCTAAATTTTCTTTTGTTCTTCCCATCTTACAACGATAAGTCGGTAAATCTTCGACTTTCAAGATGATGTGCTCGGGCAGTTCAACCGGGATAACGTCACCCGCTTTAAACGCCAGAACTTCTCTTAGAGTGAGTTTATGCTCAACAATGGTCGCATCGATCCCCACATCAACATCCATGATTTCATCACGCAGTGCCTGCGACCAACGCATATCGGTATCTTGCGTATCACTTTGCACACCCGCATCGAGCAGTTCTCGAATAGGCTCAATCATCGAGTACGGCATTGTGATATGAAAATCACCGCCGCCACCGTCAACCTCAATATGAAATGAACTCACCACAACCACTTCAGTAGGGCTCACAATATTGGCCATTGCCGGATTGACTTCAGAGTCAAGATAATCAAACTGCACATCCATGACTGGCGCCCAGGCGTCTTTATAATCTTCAAAGATAATCTTTAGCAGCAGTTGTACGATACGACGCTCGGTAGGGGTAAATTCGCGGCCTTCAATCTTGGCATGAAAACGGCCATCACCACCAAAGAAGTTGTCTACCAGAATAAAAACGAGACGGGCTTCCATGGTGATTAACGCGGTACCTTTTAAAGGGCTAAAACGCACCATATTTAAACTGGTTGGCACGAACAGGGTATGGACATACTCACCAAACTTAAGCATTTGCACGCCGTTAATCGACACTTCTGCCGCACGACGCATCATATTAAACATGCTGATCCGCAAGTGCCGAGCAAAACGCTCATTGACGATCTCGAGCGTTGGCATACGACCACGTACAATTCTGTCTTGCGACGAGAAATCATATGAACGTGCATCGAGCTCATTGTCGTCAATAATATCGTCATCGACATCATCGACTCCGTGGAGCAGTGCATCAATTTCGTCTTGGCTTAATAAATCACTCACGATATCGCCTTTGCTTATATAAAATAATTACTTTTTTCACACAACTTATTGCATGACAAAACCGGTAAATAGGACTTTTTCTACCACTGTGCGGCCAGTTACGGGCTGCAGGGTATTTTGTACATTTCGCAGCGCTAACAGACGTAATTCATCCTTACCAGCAGGAGAGCTGAGCTTCTGGATATCAGCACCACTAAATGTGGTAAGCAGTGCATCTTCAATTAACGGAATATGCTTTTTAATCAAAGTGTCATCGTCATTACCACGAACCATTAATTGCACTTTAATTTCGACTAAGCGGGTTCGGCCATTATCTGGTAAATTGAACAAAAATGGTCTGGGCATAGCCGCATAAAACGCTTCTCCGCTTCTTGAGGCAGATTCAACAGCGGTATCGCCCGTACCTGCAACCTCTGCAACATCATCTGAGCGCAATAACATCCATGCTGTAATAGCGATAATGGTCATTAGCACCATAGCAATTGCGCCGAATAAAATGAGCTTCTTTTTACTGCGAGGCTCAGCGCTATCTTCTAGTTCTAATGTTGCTTCTTCTGCCATTTTTCTTCCCTAACTGGAGTGCAGAGCGACGTCATCACTCTTATCAATATTCTTAAGCCGCTATAGATTACCTGCTTATGCGTAATAATCTATACCTGATGCCGAACTTGTTGATAGATTTGACCTTGCGAGCAACTCTTCTGCTGAAATTTCATCCGTTTCGGCCATACCACTGTCATTTTTGCGGCCGTTTCCTTGTTCACCGTCGGTATTTCCACCGCCCCCTTGAGACACTTGGCCATCGGTTAACTGCATCCCTTGCTCTGCCAGCATCTCACGCAGCCTTGGCATTGCTTGCTCAACAAGATCACGAGTTTGATGCTGACTTACTTGAAATTGAACTTGAGTGGTATCACCTTGGACTTGAATGCGCACCATCATATGGCCAAGCTCTGGTGGATCTAGGCGAATTTCAGCATGTTGTACCCCGTTGCTAACCATGGTGATCAGCTGCTGATTCATCATCGGTGAGAAACGCTGGATCATCTGTTGCATTGGCGGTGTTTGTTCAGCACCTTGTTTCAATGACAATTGCAGCTGTGGTATTTCTTGACGCTGCGCTCCTGCTTGCAGCTGTAATGATTGCCCCTGCAAACCCGTTAACGCTTTAAGATCCTGAGCTGCGTCAGCACCGGTTAAACTTGCCTCTTGTCCCGTTTGCGATGACATCATTCGCACCGACAATTCAGCCGTTTTAAGTTGTTCGGTTGCAGCCAACTGATTAGTCATCGTTTGGCTGCTGGCATCGGCATTTTTTAGCTGCTCACCACTGGCTTTCTGTAATTGGGATTGAGACTGAGACTGTAATTGAGATAACCCGGCAAGCTCTTTACCGAAAATGTCGCGAGGCTCATTTTTCGTATTCGCGTCAGCGCTTTTTAGAGCAGAGTGAAGCGCCTCAGGGTCCGTTGCAATATTGGCAAGACCGGCTTTATCAGTCACTCCCGCTTGACCGACTAGCCCAACCTCTTGCTGTTTTGGCTGCGAATTAGCCCCCAAGTCGAGATTAACATTAGCCGTAACAGCAAACTCCGCTGTTAATTCGCCATTAGCATCTAAAATTTGGCTTTGCTGCAACAGCTTGTGTAACTCTGCGGCAGAAAGCTGAGTTAGCTCTTGCTCTGACAAGCCTGACTCTTGACTCAACGCCGTTAAGATATCGCCTGCAAGTTCGCTCGCTTCAAGCTCACTTGCTAATGTCTCTTCTGAAGTCGCTTCTGATGCCACTTGTAGCGGCAAGCTTTCGCCGTTGGCGGCAAGCTGAACTTCACTACCAAAATTATTTGCAAGATTGATCTGGGCAAACACCTGGCTGACATCATCAGTAGCACTCTCAGCCTTGGCTTGTGCCTGAATGTTGCTTTCTGCTGTAATTTCTAAACTTGAACTCGCACTTGATGATTGCTTATCAACTGCTGAAGAAGCTGACTCTGCCTTAGTGTCAGTCTGTTTACCCGCTTTTTCCAGCGCAGCCGAAAAGCTACCAACTTCAGAATCACCTTCAGAGTTAGCCCTAGGTTTAAGAGATGGCTCCAAAGATTTATTGTTATTTTCAGTGGCCTTTTTACTATGTTCTGAGCCACTGAGTAAAATGTTGTTCATCTGCTGCATTACGTCTCCGTTAGGGTTAACTCATCAAACCGACCTACGAGGGAATATGTCAAAATATCGGCTGAATTGGGGCAGTCAACACAATAGAAAGCAATAATAGTGCCAAAAGCAAACGCAGCCTTTAATCGCTCGTTATTGCAGGGATATAGATCAATGAAGGAATAACCTAAAAGAGCCAATATTGCTCTATCAACAGTGAAATGAATGCTGTCAAAAAATGAATACTGAGCTCTCTAATTAGGAGCTCTTAATTACGAGCGCTTTAACACTAGCTCTGTATCAGGGATAAATGGGATTATTTAGGTGGGTAACTGCTGAGAATTAACGCTGCCGCTTACGGTAAAACTGCTGCGATGCAAATTCATCTACCATTTTTTGTTCGCTGCGTAATTCAGCAAGCTTGGCTTTTTCTGCTTTATTGGCGAGTAACAACTCCACCGCTTTACGCTTTTGCTGTTTCTCTTGCCAATATGCTTGGCGGTGTTGCCTTTGAGTATCGGCATCTTTCACCGTATTGACCTGCTGCACGATTGCCGCATCAATTTGACGTACGAATTGATGAAATTGGTGATAATGGCTGGCGCTAATGCTTTGCCCCTGTTGCTGCTCCATCTGTTTCATATAGTCGAGACGATAATTTTGCAGCGCTTCAAGCTGACTTTGACGTCTTTGCAGCTCAAGTTGCGCCGAGCGAAGCTGCAGTGAAGCCTGCTCTTCGGCATCTTGCGTCAGCTTAAGCACCATATGCAGTGGATCGGGTTTAGTCATGATAGTCTACTCTGTTATTGCCTGAGCACTGATGAGCTAACGTCTGAGTGGCTAACACCTGAATGGCTAAGGTCTTAATGATTGAGGTCTGCTTAAAAGTTAAGCCTGACATTGCGCCCCCAATTGGCTCAGCATTAAGGTGCTACTATCAAACGTTATCGAGTCTTTCATGGTTTGCCTTAAAAACGCATTCATCGCGGGTTGTAAGCGAATCGCATTATCGATGCGTGGATCGCTACCTTGGCTATAGGCACCAATGGAGATCAAATCTTTGTTTTGCTGATACAGAGAGTAAACCTGTTTAACTTTTCGCATCGCCTCTAAGTGCTCTGGACTGATAACCATAGGTGCGACACGGCTAATTGATGCTTCGATATCGATAGCCGGATAATGTCCTGAGTCGGCTAGGCTGCGTGACAATACGATATGACCATCGAGAATGGCTCTTGACGCATCGGCAATAGGATCTTGCAAATCATCGCCTTCAGTTAATACGGTATAAAACGCAGTAATTGAGCCTTGTTGACCGCCACCATTACCGGCTCGCTCAACCAATTTAGGCAGTTTGGCAAATACCGATGGCGGATAGCCTTTGGTTGCCGGCGGCTCACCCACAGCAAGGGCGATTTCACGTTGTGCTTGCGCATAGCGAGTTAAGCTATCCATTAGTAACAATACGTTATAGCCCAAATCGCGAAAATACTCGGCGATGCGAGTAGAGGTTTCACAAGCGCGAAGACGCATAAGCGGTGACGTATCGGCAGGTGCTGCCACGACAACAGATCGTGCACGTCCCTCTGGGCCTAAAATCTCTTCAATAAACTCTTTTACTTCGCGGCCACGTTCGCCCACTAACCCCACGATGATAATGTCTGCCGTTGTCCCGCGGGTCATCATTCCAAGCAGCACACTTTTACCGACCCCTGAGCCCGCAAACAAGCCCATACGCTGGCCTTTACCCACGGTCAACATGGCGTTAATGGCTCTTACGCCAACATCGAGTGGCTCACTAATGGCACGCCTTGTAAGTGGGTTAATTGCGGCAACATGGCTAGAGGCTCTTTGATCTGTTTTCAAGTTACCTAAGCCGTCGATGGGCTGACCGCTGCCATCGAGTACCCGCCCGAGAAGAGATAGGCCGACGTTTAATCCCGATTGCTCACCAAGTGGAGTCACTTTGGCTCCCGGCAGCACGCCACGCAACTCTTCGATGGGCATGAGGTACAGTAATTGATCGTCAAAACCTATGACCTCGGCAATGAGGCTACCCGCCATGGTTTCGATAGCGCATAGGCTGCCAACTGCAGCGCGGCACCCAGTGGCTTCTAAGGTTAAACCAACCACTCGCACCAGCTGGCCACTCGCTTCAACCAAAAATGGATGGATTTTTTGCTGGTGTTGAGCCAGCTTATTGCGTAATTGGTGCTGACGGGTCGGCATGTTCACCTTAATTGCTTCAGTTGCTTCAGTTACTTTAGTGGCTTCGGTTGCTTCAGTTGCTTTAGTGGCTTCCAGCAGGCACTTGCTCGCTGTGTTCTGTTATTTGGCTTTGGAGTTCTGCAGCTTGAGTCTGATTGTCTAGCACCGCGGCCTGATTATCTATCACTGCAGCCTGCTCACCTAAGGCTTGTTCCTGTGACGCATCAAGTACTTGCTCGTGAGTCGCGCGGTTAAGCTCTGACGTCATTGAGGCATGATAGTCGGCGTGTTGCTCAGCTTTATGTTGCCTTGCTTTAAGTAACGCTTCTTCTTGCTGCTCTTTCATCTGTAAAAGATCTTGTTGGTGCTTATCAAGGTCAGCAAAAACATGGCCAATACGGGTTTCTACCGTCATATCAATATGACTTCGAACACTGTCAATAATACAGTCACCAGGGCTTAGACTTGGATCGGCTTCTATTTCCCAGCGGTTTCGTTCTAACTGGGCTTGAGTGTATAACTCGCCAATTAAGGCTTCATCGCTTGGAGTGACACGAATATTGACTCTTTGCTCTTTTATCGGCAAAGAATCAACACCTTGGCGTAGTGCCGATAAAATATGCTCAGGGTAAGTCTTAAGCTCATGGCCTATTACGGCCTTGGCGAGCGTCATCGAGGTGGCGAGCAGTTCTTTTTCAATTTCAGTATCTAATAATGCTAATGGCGCTTCGAACTGACTCAGTAGACTTTCAAAACGTTGCAGTTGTTCGGCTGCCGTTTTTAGCCCTTCTTCGTAGCCTTGTTGCTGGCCTTGAGAATAGCCTTCACCATGGCCCTGCTCTAATCCTTGTAAACGCCCTTTTTCAAGGCCTTCACTAAAGCCTTTATCCATCCCCTCACTAAAGCCTTCTTGCTCTGCATGAGCACGAATATCTTCAATCTCACTTAAGGTTGGCGGCAAAATAACTTCTGACTCAATGGGATCGTCAACCTGTATTTGCAAGCTGTTACGACCAAACATATTCAGCGAGGAGGGATTAATTTCTTGCCTAACTTCAGGCAGTTCCCAATGGGAAAATTCGTCAGTCGTATTCACACTGGCGCCTTGAGGCTCTTTAGGTTCTGTCATTATAGAAACTCTTCACCGCCTCCGCCGCCAAGCATGATCTCTCCGCTATCACTCAAACGACGAGCAATAGATAAGATCTCTTTCTGAGCGACTTCAACTTCACTGATCCTGATTGGGCCCATTGCTTCTAGGTCATCTCTAAGTAGCTCGGCTGCGCGTTTAGACATATTACTGAGTAGCTTATCTTTCAGCTGTTCATCTGCACCTTTAAGTGCCTTCATCAATACGTCTTGCTGTACTTCTCGTAGCAATACTTGAATGCCGATATCATCGACATCGCTTAGGTTTTCAAACACAAACATCAAGTCTTGGATCTGCTGCGCCATCTCTTCATCAGATTCGCGCATTGTTTCCATCAAGTGACTTTCAACCCCAGTATCGAGGTAATTCATGATATTGGCTGCCGCCTTCAAGCCGCCCATCTTAGCGGCTTGCGCCCCGCCTTGACCGGCAAACTGTTTCTCCATGATGTCGTTAAGCTCTTGCAGTGCAGCCGGCTGAACCTCTTCAAGGTTAGCAATACGCATCATCAAATCTAAACGGGTATTTTCTGGGAACTGGGCGAAAATCTCAGCCGCTTGATCAGGCTCAAGATAAGATAAAACAATAGTTTGAATTTGCGGGTGCTCATTTTGGATAATGGTGGCAACTTGACGCGCGTCCATCCACTTAAGTGAATCAAGACCTTTGGCACCACTGCCCATAATAATCTGTTCGATTAGGTTACCCGCTTTGTCTTCACCTAATGCTGCTGTTAACGCCTTACGCACAAACTCTTCGCTATTAAATCCAATCGATGAATACTTTTGAATATCATCTAAAAATAGCTTGTGAACACCAATGACCTTCTCTTGACCAAAGTCTTGCATCGCTGCCATTGCCATACCGACCTTTTGCACTTGCTTTGGCTCTAGATGCTTTAAAATCGATGCTGCATCACTTTCACTCAGGCTTAGCAGTAAAATGGCGGTCTTCTCGATACCACTTAAGTCACTGGGCTTAAAGCCAGGCGCCGTTTTCGCTTCTACACTAATATCATTTGTCATCTTCAAGTAACCAGTTTTTCACAACTTGTGTCGATAGTTCAGGCTCATTAGCCACCAGTGCGCGGATCGCTTTGATCATATCATCGTCTTTGTGCAGGTTCGGGATCATAATAGAACCGTCATCGGCATAACTGTATTCCGCTTCAGGGCGCTGCAACATGCCTAAGGTATCTGCAGCGTATTGATCTTCAATTTCTGCTAATTCACCACCTACCGATGGCTCATCCGGCATGTTGACGCTATCTGGGTATACTAATTTTTTCAGCATTGGGCGCACTACAGCAAGGATCAATACCAAAACCACTAATGCTCCCAGTACGAGCTTTATCACACGCCAAAACCAAGGTTGCTCCCACAATTGAGGCGCTGGAGCAGCCTCGATAAGCTGATCCATAAATGGCACGGTAACCACTTCAATCACATCACCGCGCTGGGTATTAAAACCGACAGCACCTTCTAGTAAGCGGCGGATATTGGCAAGTTCTTGCTCAGTCCGCGGCACCCGGTTAACACTGCCATCTTCTGCCATTGGCGCATTTTTAAAATCAACAGCCACGGAAACACTGACACGACGTAGTGTGCCAATTTGCTGACGAGTATGGCTAATAGTGGTATCGAGTTCGAAATTACGTGTCGCCTCTTTGTGGCTACTACCCGATGTTTGCTTTACCGATTCTGTTGCATTAACTTCCTGAGGAATATCTGATGCCATTGGAGGTTGATTTGATAAGGCGCCAGGGATCCCGCCACTAATGCCGCCATTGGAATTGTTCTCTACAACCATCTCGCTTCTTAATGCTGGTAAGTCTGGATTATAGCGCTTGGCAGTTTGTTCAACCGCGGTGAAATCCATGCTGACATCAACTTGAGATGTGAAGTTCTCAGGACCTAAGATTGGCATCAGAATCGACTCAACTTTATTGCGATATTCTGATTCTTTCTGCTGAACAATTTCAAGCTCACGTCGAGCAATAGCTGATACGCCGTCTTGACTGCCAGAATTAAGTAAGCGGCCGTTAGCATCGGTCACGGTGACTTTATTGGGCTCAAGGTTATGCACCGCAGAAGCCACGATATCGACAATGGAGTCGACTTCTTCTTGAGCTAAACCACTGCGCCTTGTACTCACTACAACCGTTGCACTAGGTTTTGAACGGTTTCTAGCAAATACGTTTTCTTTCGGTAAGGCTAGAATCACTTTTGCGCGGGTCACGCTTTTTAATTCTTCGATGGTACGGGCAAGATTTTGTTCTTGGCTGTGCTTTAAGCGCGCTTGCTCCATACGCTGACTGACGCCAAAGCCACTATCTTTAGATAAGAAATCATCTTTATTCGCAGCACTATCTAAGCCTTCACGACTTAAGATCATCTTTACATCTTGATACTTATCCTCGGGCACTTTAACCACGTCACCCTGGATCTCATATTTCACCTGATTTTTGTCTAAAACATCAAGTACCTGCACCATTTCAGCGGTACTCATCTGCCCTAGGGGGCGATATTCGGGTTCTTGAGCCCAGATCATCACAAAAACAGCTAAGGCTAGACAGATAGCAAGCGCCAAAATCATCGTCACTTGGCGTAACATATCGACGCCACCTAAGGACCCCATTAAGCCAGGCTTATGTTCTTCTTGAACACCTGATGTTTGCGGGTTGGTTGCTAAACCAGAACCTGTACCTACGACCATTTCTGTACTCACTATTGCACCCTGTTTCTACGTAATAACGGCCTAAACAGGCATACTCATAATTTCTTTATAAGCTTCTACGAGCTTATTGCGCACTTGCACGGTTGCTTCAAAAGCAACGCTTGATTTTTCTCTAGCGATCACGGTATCAGATAAAGTGACGGTGGTATCTCCCATATCGAGCCGAGTGGCGAGATTAGCAGCATTTGATTGAAGTTCGCTTACATTTCCAACAGCTTGCGACAGCAGCTGACCAAAATCACTACCTGAAGTATTTTGAACCTGGCGCGCAATGCCCGTTTGAATGCTTGAAGTACCAATTTGACCATTAAGTGACTGCATCTCTTGCAGTAATGAATTCGCACCAATTTGCATACTTAGCTCCCATGTCGTTTTCTTGACGAAAATGTTGATATAGCGAGATAAAGCAAATAGCTTGCCAGTTTGTAAAAAGAAGGGGAAGTGCCAAGAAGGACGCTACGCTGCGAGGACGTGACTGCGTCACTTCGAGAGCGCCACTTCGTGACTTCTAGGGAACGAGAAAAAGCCAAGACGTTAAAAACAGAGACGGGAAAACAATAGACGAACGGCCTGCGGCCTAACGGCACGTGACTGTTTGATTTAATTGAATGTCACTACGGAACGCTTCGCTTACGGAAAAGCCGATTAAAGCATAAACGATTTAGAGCCGAATAGAGCTGAGACGAAAAAGCCGGAAAAGCTTGTACCGTCTCTTCCTAGCCCTTTTTTAACGTAGGTCGGGATTTATCCCGACAAACCTTGTGTGTGCCTCCTTGATTGATGGGCTGAAGCCCAACCTACAAAAAATTATTTTATGTGCTCTCATCTCAGCTTGTACCTTCTCAGCTTGTACCGTCAGCGCAGCGTTCTGTGAGAGATCCTGCGAACGTTCCGTCTTCCGTGAGCGAAGCGTTCGTCTTAGCTTTTAAGCAGGTATTTGAATTCCTGAGTCGCGCATTTTTGCCATCTTATAGCGCAGCGTTCTGGCACTGATGCCAAGTTTTTCAGCAACTAACTTTCGACTGCCATTACATTGAGTCAAGGTTTCTAAAATAATCACATGTTCTTGTGCTTTAAGCTCATCACCTAAACCTTCAAGCTCTGCGGGTTTATTAACAACTAAAGGTGTGCTTTCAGGGTTAAAATCTAATTCTACTGAATCGATAATAATGTCTGCTGCCGTTATTTCTTTTGCAGTGCATAGAATCAAGGCTCTTTGAATTACGTTATCAAGCTCTCGCACATTGCCAGGCCAGCGATGAGTCAATAAACGTCGTGATGCGCATTCGCTTAATTCGGGTAACTCACTGTAATTAGCAATCAATGCATGACGTTGCAGTAGATGCCTTGCCAAGGGCAAAATATCGGCTGGACGTTGATTAAGTGAAGGCCAGGTCAGCGGGAATACGTTGATACGATAATACAGATCTTCTCTAAACTCGCCCGATGTTGCCATGGCTTTTAAATCACGATTAGAAGTAGCAAGCACCCGAACATCAAGCTTTATCGTTTTACGCCCGCCTAAACGTTCAACTTCGCGCTCTTGTAGTACACGCAACAGTTTTGCCTGCAGCCCCACCTCCATCTCAGAGATCTCATCGAGTAATAAGGTGCCACCTTGTGCTTGCTCAAACTTACCTGGACACGCTTGATAGGCGCCAGTAAACGCTCCTTTCTCGTAGCCGAACAGGGTAGCCTCGAGCATATTTTCAGGGATTGCTGCGCAGTTAATCGCCACGAATGGCTGCTCGGCGCGTTGACTATTTTGATGAATATATCGAGCCAACACCTCTTTACCACAGCCACTTGGTCCCATAATCATCACAGATGCATCAGAGGCCGCTACGCGCTGCGCCAGAGCCAATAACGCCAAGCTCTTTTCATCAGCCACAATCGGTGTGCCTTCAGCAGCCTTTGCCGGCATATAGCGAGAAACTTGATTAACTAATACTTCGGCAGAAAACGGCTTTGATAAATAATCCACCGCACCCAACTTCATTGCATTAACAGCATTATCGATAGTTGCATAAGCCGTCATTAACAATACTGGAACTTTAGGATGGTGCTGCTGTAAGTAATTAAGCAGACCTATCCCACCGACGCCTTCCATCTGCACGTCACTAATAACCATATCAAAGCGTTGGCTTTTTAAGGTCAAAATGGCTTCTTCGGCACTGCCAACATCGACGCAATCATAATGAGCTAGCATCAAGGTATCGAGTAACGCTTCGCGCAGTGATGCGTCATCTTCTACCAGTAACAACTTACCTTCAGACATGCTGGCTCTCTCCTAGTACTTGCTCATTTTTGATGGTTGTCAGCAATGGAAACTTCAATGAAGCTGTGCAGCCATTGCCCGGGTGGCAACTAAACTGCATCTTTCCACCATGGTTACTCACTACCGACTGCACCACGGCTAAACCTAAACCTGTACCTTGAGATTTGGTAGTAAAAAAAGGTTCTAATACCTTTTGTTGCATAGCCGCATCCAGCCCCTTGCCATTGTCGATGACATCAAGGTGTAGAGCCGTATTAGTATCAAATGCATGTAACGTGATTTGGTTTGCGCCCGCTTCGATACTGTTCATCACTAGATTATTGATTGCTGAACACAAAGCGGCATCATTGGCTCTAATTTTTTGCTTTGATTCATTATTAAAAACCAACTTACAAGCCTTTTGCTCTGCGATTGGCTGGCAATTACTCAACACGTTATCAACCACTTCTTCAATAACAATAATATTATCAAGTTCTTGCTGACGTCCTTTTGCCATTAACAGCATATCGTTGACCTGATGCTCTAACTCATTAAGTCTATCGACAAGCTTACCTTGAAAGCGCTTTCTAGCATCATCAGATATCTTGGTGCTTGCAAGATTAGAGGCATACAGCAGTGCTGCACTTAACGGCGTTCTGACTTGGTGAGCAAGAGTTGCCACCATTTTACCTAACGCTGATAACCGTTGTAGATGGGACAGGTTTTTTTGCAGCAATCGCGTTTCAGTTAGATCCGTTAACACAATTAACTGCCCAGGCTCTGGTGTTAGCGGAGTAATAGCAAGCTTAACTCTACGACCGTTTCGTAAAGAAACCTCATGGCCATCATCATCTTGGGGTGAAAAAGCGCGATTTATTATTTGTAGCCAACGTAAACCTTCAAGCGGGCTACCGAGCAGTTCTATCGCGACGGGATTTGCATCGGTGACCATACCATCGCCATTTATAATCACCACGCCTGAAGGCATCGCCTGCAGAATATGATCCAAGCGATTTGACATATTCGCGGCCTGCTGCACATCAACCAGCTGTGGACGCTTTACAGCATTGACATCAACAACATGTGCTTTGCCAACGGCATCAGTCGCATTAGCTGTATCGATTTGTGGTTTTGGAATAGCGGACATGGTGGCCCCGTCAAAAAAACTGCATTTGAATGGGGTGAAGCAGGAAGTGTGCCAGTTGTTTAAAGCTAAGAAGGACGCTGCGCTGCGAGGACGTGACTATTGACTTTAATTGAATGCCACTGCGAGAGCGTGACTTCTAGGTTCTAGGTTCTAGGTTAAAGCTGAGACGGGCATGCAGAGACGAACAGCCTCAGGCCTCACAGCACGTGGCAGCTTGATTAAATTGAATGCCACTACGGAACGCTTCGCTTACGGAAAAGATTAAAACGACGGCAATAATTGATATACAAAGCCGAAAAACCGCGATGAGCCATAAAAAAGCCAGAAGACTCATCTTCTGGCTTATTCAAGAAAGTAGGTAAATATCGAAAGTTCACTTTGATTCAAACCATCTTAGCTTGAATCATCTCAGCTTAAACAGTCTTTGCTTGTATTTTTCCTAGAAGCGAAGCGCTCTAGCAGGACGAAGTCCGTCCTCGAAGTGAGCCTGCGAACGTTCCGTCTTCCGTGAGCGAAGCGTTCGTCTTAGCTTGAACCGGCTTTTATCAATCTTTACCCATACCGTATTTACGCATTTTCTCAACTAGCGTAGTACGACGAATACCGAGCATTTCTGCTGCGCGGGCAACCACGTTGTCTTGCTGATCTAGCGCTTGCCTGATCATATCAATTTCAAGCTCAGCCAAAAGATCTTTCAGATTAACACCTTCCGGGGGTAATTCACTTGGAAAACGGGTTTCTGGAATGTCGATTGGCTCTTCATCATTAAAAATTGACGCTAAGGCATCGCGCTCAAGCTGCTCTTCACTGATCTCTACGCAATACTCTGGCACATCAATATGACGATACTTAATCGGTAAGTCATTTACATCGACTAATCCACCCGGATAGAGAATGGTTAACCGCTCAACCAGATTAGAAAGTTCACGTACGTTGCCAGACCATGAGTGCTCTTTCAATGACTCAATAGCTCGTTGAGTAAAACGAACTCGACCACGGCCTTCGTTATAAACGCGACTCACCAACTCTTGCAGTAATAGTGGGATATCTTCTTTGCGCTCACACAAAGCTGGCATTTCAATAGGGAAAACATTCAATCTGTAATACAGATCTTCTCTAAATCCGCCCTCTTCAATCATAGTTTCTAAGTTTCTATGAGTGGCAGCGACAACGCGAACATCAGCAGAGATAGACTTACTGCCACCAACACGTTCAAACATCCGTTCTTGCAAAACGCGTAGCAGTTTTACCTGCATCTGCAGGGGCATATCACCAATCTCGTCTAGAAATAACGTGCCTTTTTCAGCCAGTTCGAAACGGCCTTTACGGGCACTAATCGCGCCTGTAAATGAGCCTTTTTCGTGACCAAAAAGTTCACTTTCTAATAACTCGGCAGGGATAGCACCACAGTTGACCGGAATAAACGGGCCATCACGGCGATCGGAGATATAATGAATATTACGGGCTACAACCTCTTTACCCGTACCCGATTGCCCAAGAACTAGAACTGTAGCTTCAGAGCTTGCAACCTGGTTAATAAGGTGACGGACATTAGCAATGCCTTCACTGCGACCGACCAAACTTCTAAATAATTTAGTCTGATTGGCACTTGTTGGGATCTCTGGACGTTTAACTTGTCCATAGACCTGACAGAAATGAAGTAATTCAGTTAATTGCGGATAGTTTAATGGCTCCTCGATGCTTCCAAGAATATTCGACGCTTTCACGTCGCCTCTTTCACCGAGCAATAAAATAGGCTGCCATGGAAGCGCACTAGCCAAAGACTGAGTCAGTTCTTTCGATTGATTTTCAGACGGTAAAACAATCGCACGAAAACGCGTTTGCTTAGTATGCATTTCAAGTTTATCAAAATCGATCAGCTCGACTTGCTCACCTAAAAACTCAAATACACACGACAAGCGATTAATTCGCTCAGACTGGTTACCGATAAGTAGAATTCGTTGATCTGTTTGCATCATTCCGAAGGCCGTTAGGCTTAAATATTTCAGCGCATTAATTATTAGTGTTCGTTGCTTTTCTCAAGCCAATTTTTACAAGCCATTATCTGGCCGGTAGTTATCTAAAATTCATTCTCAAATATCTACCGAATAGAATAGTGTATTATCAGCCCGTTATTAGCAAGCCCCTGATGGATTTTATGAGGAACAGACTAAGTTTTAGGTTAAAAACTCTACTTTATAATCAGTAGTTAGACATATTATTGACAGGTGACAAAAAGGAGGCGTAATTACCTCCCTATCATCTCTAACACTTACATTGCATTAGCATGGGAATCTATATGGTGTTTATCAGCCGGAATAGCATCCCACCCTTCTTTAATCGTTCTAATGATACCACTGACGTCATCGAGTGCTTTAACA
Source organism: Shewanella sp. 30m-14 (assembly GCF_052977125.1). NCBI lineage: Bacteria > Pseudomonadati > Pseudomonadota > Gammaproteobacteria > Alteromonadales > Shewanellaceae > Shewanella > Shewanella sp. 30m-14. The sequence goes on from NZ_JBRILW010000015.1 coordinate 43,259, forward strand.
TCATTATTGAGGTTTGCTTCTGAAATGCGGCGTAACATAAAATCATATAACTCATTAAGATTTTTTGCGACATCCCCACCCGCGTCCATGTTCAAGCTATTATGTAAGCCTGTAATAATACCGATGGCCTTGCCAATGAATATACCTTTGTTAGCAAGATCATTGTGTTCAATCGCATAACGACTCTGCGCAATACGTTGCAGCGCACCGTCAAACATCATCTGAATAATGCGATGTGGTGACGCCACTGCTATTTCGCTCTCTAGCGAAACCTTACGATATGATTGAAGAGAACTTCTCATTAAAACCTACCTATTAGCATCTATAGCTTTGTAAACATTTAGCTGTCGTTTACTTTTACGTCCCGCATACAGCAGTGATTGTCTATGCTCCAGAATCACTTTAGCTTGCGCTTCAAAAGATTGAGTTATCAATAATTGCTTTCTCAATTCAGATTCATCTGCATCAGTTGCGTTAGCAAATATACTAGTGAGTAAAAGTTGACGCTTCCCAACCAACTCCTGCAAATATGATACCAACTCATCGGTGGAGTTGTCTTCAGCAGGCACTTGATTAAGTGTGGCAAGCACTTTTTCCAACGCTTCATTTAACTCGGATAATGACTGCAAACTAAACTCCTAAGCTAACTAAAGTTAAATAATTATTGGCTAACAACACCAGGTAATGAATTCAACCTGTCAGCCAAACCCGCACTCTGCTGGTTTAACTGTCCAACAATCAGGTCCATCGCGTTAAACTGCTTAAATAGACGAGCCTCAAGCAGATCCATCTTACGAGTAAAGGCCTCACGCTGATCGTCTAAACGTTGTTTATCGCTCGTTAACGCATTATTTCGACTATCGATTAAACCACCAGATTTAACGTAACCGTCAACCACCTTATCTAAGCTGGTCGCGATCCCCGTATCAGGGGTGGCAAATAAGCCCTCGATAGACCCCATATCTTCAGCAAGGGCTTTATCAAGCTTTGCATCATCAATCGACATATTGCCATATCGGTCGGTTTCAATACCAATATCGTAAAGCGCAATGGTTTCACCGTCGACATCGACCCTGTTACTGATCATATTACGCAGCTGCGACTCAATCGAGCGGATCATTGAATCGCCTTGTAGCGCCGCCGCTTCTTCTTTTTCTACGTCATAACTCGATAATTTGTTTATTGAGTCAATTAAGGTGTTATAAGCGTCAACAAAACCTTTAACGTTATCCTTAACAGCCTCATTATCCTGCTCAATCTTTAATGTTGATGTCTTAGCGACATCGGCATCGGTCAAAGAGAGTGTGACTCCAGCAATCGCATTTTCAACATCATTGCTTTGCGAGGTCACTTTTTGACCATCGATGTGTACTATCGCATTTTGTGCAGCTTGCAACTCGGTCAAATTACCTGCACCGAACATATCGTTCAAGCCGGTTCCAACAGTATCAGTCGCACTCACTGTCACTTGGTTGTCAGTACCTGACTCATCTGAGCTAAATACCAAACGACTACCACCATCACTCTTAATGATGGTTGCCGTAACACCAGAGTTATCAGCAGAATCATTGACTTTTTTTGCGATAGCCTCTAACGAGTCACCCGCTTCAACCTCAATAGAGAAAGCCTTACCATTAACAGAAAGATCTAACTTACCCTGACCTAAAGCGGCGCTTGCATCTGCAACGTTAGTACCTGCAACTTTATGGAAAGTCGCTAATTGCTCTACTTGAATTTGATAACTACCAGATTGAGCATTCTTGTCAGCAACAGCGCTGAAGTAACTACTGTCACCCGTAGACACTTTGCGTATATTTAGTGATGCGGGATCTGACAGCTTTTCAAGAGCATCTTGGAAGGTGGACAACTGACTCTTAAGTGTTCCGATCGCCGAAACCTTAGCTTCAATCGTTTTTTCAGTTTTATCAAAAATTGCTTCTTTGGGTACTTTTTCGGCATCAACTAACACCCCAACAATGGTGTTGATATCTAAGCCGGAGCCAATACCGGTTGCTGTTAATGCCATTTTTGCCCCCTAGACAAAATAATTTGATTGTTGACGCGTCTGTTACGCTTCAGTCTTAAGCAAGAATCCAGCCACTTCTGCTAGCTTTTGCGCTAACTCAAGTGCTTCTTCATTTGGGATCTGGCGAATAACATCCCCAGAGTCTACATCCATAACACTAACAATATTCTGACCTGAGTGTTCATCAACTTTAAAGGCTAAACCTTTTCGCATCAACGACATCATATCGGTAAGCTCATTTGCAACATCATGAAGCGCTAGCGTTTGCTCTTTGGCCTCTTCCGTTGAGGATATGCCACTGATTGCGCCTTCAGCTTTGCTTTTCAAAGCAGAGCTTAGCAACGGCTCTGAACCTGTAGCTGCAGTGCTATTATTCGTATCCAATTTTACAGCTGTAGGGTTTGTGGAACTAGCGAAACTTACATCCATTGTCATACTTCACCTCCATAAGACTGTATTTAACGACGTACTAAACGCCTTGAAATGTAAACAACAAAGGGAGACTCATTACGAATCTCCCTTTTAGGCTACTACTTTAACGTTCTGCTCTCTTATTGAGAGCCCCTATTAAAGAAGAGATAGTGCAACTTGTGGTAACTGGTTTGCTTGTGCGAGCATCGCAGAACCTGTTTGCTGTAGCACCTGGTTCTTAGTCATCGCAGCAGTTTCTTTGGCAAAATCCACATCAACAATACGGCTCTTAGCATCTGCAACGTTAGCTTGAGTATTGGCACTGTTACTGATGTTGTGTGATAAACGGTTTTGAACCGCACCCAATTCAGCACGTTGACCATCGATGTTCTTGATTGCCGCATCAAGCTTACCAATGGCAGCATCACGACCCGCTGAAGTTGTTACATCTAATGTTCCAACCGAAAGTGTTGTCGCATCGGTCTTTTTAACGGTAATCGTGACATCTTCACCATCTTGGTGACCAACTTGGAACTTCTTACCGGTAGAGAAACCGCCATCCATTAACTTAGTGTTACCAAATGCAGTTGTATCACCAATTGAGGTAATCTCTGTTGCAAGCTCATCCATTTCAGCTTTAATCGCTGTTAAATCGTCAGCACTGTTTGCACCGTTTTCAGATTGGATTGCTAGGTCACGCATACGCTGAAGCATGTTTGTTTGCTCCTGCATTGCACCTTCAGAGATTTGCGCAATCGAGATAGCATCGTTTGCGTTACGCATGCCCACTTCTAGACCACGTACCTGTGAATCTAGACGGTTAGAAATAGCTAGACCCGCTGCATCGTCCTTCGCACCGTTAATGCGTAGACCACTTGAAAGACGCTCCATTGAAGTTGCCAAACCTTGGCTAGAAGCATTCAAGTTCTTTTGTGCTTTCATTGAAGTCACGTTTGTATTTACTGTAATAGCCATAATCTGTTTCCTCTTTAATACCTGGCTTTAAAACTTGCCTGTCTATTTACGCCAGGCGGGTCTATTGGGTTACAGTAACTTTAACGGCAGTGATTTTTTATTCTTTAGTGCTTTTTTTGAAAAAAATAATTTAATTTAAAAAAACCAATAAATACAGCAAAGTAAGAACGATACAAGCGTCGACTTTTAGCTACAAAAAGAAAATCCATATTCACTGTGCAAACAGTCAATATGGATCTTTAATGCGCAATTACCCAGTTAATTAGGGTTAAGCATAACCGACGTTAAATTAGCCCAGTAATGATAATGCCACTTGTGGTAACTGATTCGCTTGAGCAAGCATAGCACTGCCCGTTTGCTGTAGTACTTGGTTTTTAGTCATCTCTGCAGTTTCTTTGGCAAAGTCAACGTCAACAATTCGGCTCTTAGCGTCGGCTACGTTAGCCTGAGTATTAGCACTGTTACTAATATTGTGTGAAAGACGGTTTTGCACCGCACCAAGTTCCGCACGTTGGGTATCAATGTTTTTGATTGCCGCGTCAAGTTGGCCAATTGCCACGTCACGGCCTGCAGATGTTGTCACGTTAAGTGCCGCGACAGAAAGCGTTGTCGCGTTAGTTGTCTTAACCGTTACCGTTACGTCTTCACCATCTTGGTGACCAACTTGGAACTTCTTACCCGCAGAGAACTCACCCGCAAGCAGCTTTGTATTACCAAAAGCGGTACTGTCACCAATGGCTGTAATTTCAGTTACTAGCTGATCCATCTCTTCTTTGATGGCTGTTAAGTCATCGGCACTGTTTGCACCGTTCTCAGATTGAATTGCCAAGTCACGCATACGCTGCAGCATGTTTGTCTGCTCTTGCATCGCGCCTTCGGAAATTTGTGCAATAGAAATTGCATCGTTAGCGTTACGCATGCCGACTTCAAGACCACGAACCTGCGAGTTCAAGCGGTTAGAAATCGCTAAACCAGCAGCATCATCTTTAGCACTGTTAATGCGAAGACCACTTGATAAACGCTCCATTGATGTAGAAAGCCCTTGGCTTGAAGTATTAAGGTTCTTCTGCGCTTTCATAGATGTAACGTTGGTATTAACGGTAATAGCCATTATGATTTCCCTTATCTAAAGTTACCGCCAAGACTTTAGGCTTGGCTAATTTCGGTTAATTTGAATTCTTATTATCCAGCTGGCATACACGGTTAGATATAATCAAACAGTGATACAGTGCCAACCTTAGTAAATACACTTGATGCCGCATTCAAAGCCTGCTGTTGCTGCTCTAGTTGCGTTATCGCCTCGGCGTAATCTAAATCTTCTAACATCGATAAAGCCGAGTTATTTACAATTTTCTCTTCTTCATGGGTTGCTGCATAACTGTCTAAGCTTTTTAAGCTATTACCCGCTACGCCTCGTGCAACATCTAATTGATTCATACCACTGTCGATATTATTCAACATTTGTGCCAACTCTGATTGCCCTGCAGGTGTATTCACTTTATTTGGATCTTCAATCAGTGCAATTGCGCTATTGATGGTATCGAGCAAACTCACCTCTGGTGCGTGTTCCATGGTAAATGAGTCCCCTGGCGCCGGCTTACCATCAAGTTTAACTTCGATGCCGTTAAACGATACTGGTGTGTTGGGGTCAAATGCGGTAACCGTGGTTACAACGGCATTTGTCGAATCTCTGACTTCTAAATCATTCCCCACCATGTTGAATGTATAGGTATCTGGCACATGGGTTGCGGGATCTGTCACTTTTGCGCTTTCAACACTAAACTCACCAGTTTGCGTGGCCAAATAATTGACGCTGTAGTCGCCTAACCCATTCGCTGCATTCATAAAAGCAGTATCACCAGGAATATTGGCCCCAATCGTCGCGCCAGACGCAACAATACTGTCACGCACCCCACTATCACCGTGATAAACCACACTACCACTGGCATCAAACTCAAAAGGTTGACTATCAGTATTAAATCCACTGAACAGGTAATTACCTGACTCGTCTTTGCTATTAGCAATTGACATGAGTTCTTCTAAGCTGCCGCGTATCTCATCGGCAACAGTTTGCCGATCGGAATCGGTCAAGGTGCCGTTCACCGCCCTAAGGACTTGCTCTCTTACACTACTGGTAATTGTTGCTGCACTGCCAAGCTTGCTCTCTGACACTGACAAGCGGTTTTTAGCGTAATCAATATTTTTCAGAAACTGATCGACCACTGCATTTTGTTGATTTAGATTTCCGATCCCCACAGAAGCCACGGGATCGTCACCAGCAGTGTTCACTCGCTTCCCTGTCGATAACTGCTCGATGATTTGGCTTGTTTGCGACTGCTTTTGGGTCACACTATTTATGTTTTGATGAAACATTTGCGCAGTTGAAATTCGCATAATCTGATTTCCTAATCCTGTCTCAAATATTTAAGCGTTCAGTGCTAGCGCAATGAGCTAAATAGTGTGTTAAATATCTCATTGGCGGTGGTCATGATCCGTGCCGATGCTTGATACGACTGCTGAAAACGCATGAGATTGGCCGCTTCTTCATCAAGGTTTACCCCTGATACACTTTGGATTCGAGTGTAAGCCTGGTTATAAATCGCTTCAGATGAGCCCATAGACATTTCAGCTGACTTGGTTTTACTACCTACATCTAAGGTTGTGTTCTCAAACACATCGGTTAGCGTGGTTTTACCACCATTCATCAACTTGGCCTCGCTGAGCTTAGCCATGTTGACCATATTGCTGTTGTCACCTTCGGCAAATGACAAATCAAAGCTAAACTTCTCGGTACTCGATGCGGTAGAATCAATCTCAAAAGTAAAACCATGAGCACTGATTGTCGGTGGCGTATACGCCGCTGCCGCGCCAAGTGATGTACCATTAACATCAAACACTTCAAAGCTTGGTGGTACGGCTGATGGGTCAATTTCAAATGTTAATTCAGAGCCCGTTACAGGAAAGTTTGCCGCACTTCTATCATCAATGCTGATCACGCTCACTTGACTGTTGCCGGTATTGGCCGCATCGGCGGTAATCTTTGAACCTGCGGCGGCAATACCTTTGGGATCGGTCATTTCAACCGATAAGGACACTGCAGCACTCGATGTTGGGCGGATCTCAAAGGTGTCCCCCGAAGCCAATGCCCCTACATCGATATTGATACTAAAGCCGTTCGCGCCCTCAAGCTTGGTGCCATTGAGTGTGAGCGGCGTAATATTGCCGCTGGCGGCATCTTTTAATTCATAGCTTGAAGGTGCGGTGAACTTAAGCTCATAGCTACTGCCGCTTAGGCTGCCAACATCATCAATATTAACGCTTAAATTTGCATTACCGGTATTGCTTGAAAGTGCGCCAACGCGACCGAGTTGCATAGATGGGTCGTTAATATCAGTAAAGATATTGCCACCCACTTGGCCATTTAAGTCAAACCCTTGAGCCTGGGCTTGGTTAAACGCATCGCTCACTCCTAAAGCAAATTGACCCAGCTCCATTTGCGATGGAATTAATGTTTCATCGCGATAATTAACTAGGGCGCCTAACTGACCACCGAGTTTGCTCGCATCAATAATCATGCTCTTGCTACCCGATTGCGCCGTAATTTGCAGCTCATTTGGGTAAGGGTCGCCTTGGGCGGTTCCCATTTGCATCGACATTTCTCCCGAGACCAACATCATCGAACCGCCGAGCATAATGCTCTTGGCTCCAGACTCTAGTGGTACTACGTTGACAGAGGCATACTCACTGAGCTCAAGGATCAACGCATCTTGCTTGTCTAATAACTGCATATCTTGACCTTGAGACTTCATCAGCTCACGGTTGATACTGCCCAGTTCATTACTGATCTCATTGATCCGGTCGGTCACGGCAGAGATCTGGTCGTTGGTTTGGGTCATTTGCCCATCAAGATGACCTTGCATCTGATTAACACTATTAGCTAACTGATTAGCACTGGTTAACAACGAACCACGCAGACCCATATCACCAGGGATATCGGCCAAGGCATTCATGCTCGCGAAGAAATCATTTAGCCCTTGCGGTACCGCTTTGCCTATTTGCGAAAACAGTTGGTCAAGCTCACTCATCTTGCTAAAGGTGGTTTGTGATTCACTGACCGCAGTAGAGCCAATGCGAAGCTCGCGCGCCGCATAATCGTTGTAGACACGCTTAACGTCTGACACATAAGTGCCTGCGCCATAAAAATCATTGCCCACACGCTGTGAATCCAGTGTCGACTGTGACACTACCTGACGGTTGTAGCCTGCAGTATTGGCATTGGCGATGTTATTACTGGTAATAGCCAGTTGCGACTGCGAAGCCAGTACACCTGTACGAGCAATATTCATTAAATCTAAAGACATGAGTACTGGCTCCCGACTTCAAGAGATTGAACAAGTCTTTTCTTCATTGCTTAACCCCTTGCAAGACATCGTTAAAGTCTCGAGTAATGGTTTTCATCACCTGAATAACCTTGTCGGCATATTTAGGATCGGTGGCGTACCCAGCGTCTTGTAAAGAACGAATAAACGCTTGTGGGTTTGCCGCTTGTTTCATGGCGTCTTGATAGCGCTCGCCATTAGATACAAACGACACAAAATCATTAAAGCTTTGGCCTATATCGTCATACACCCTAAAATTCGCCTGCTGCTTAACGGCGATGCCCTGCTCGTACTCCAGAGTACTAACGGAGGCTTTATCGCCTTGCCAGCGGTTGTCAGCCTTAATGTTAAACAGATTATTGCTTTGCTGCCCTTGATGACCTTTAACCATTTTCTGCCCCCAACCTGTTTCTAGCGCTGACTGAGCAATCAATACTTCTGGCGTAGTGCCCAATGCCTCAGCGGCTTTTTGTGCATGGGGATATAAACGGGCAACAAATTCATCTTGGCTGGTAAAGTTGGCTTGAGACTTATCACTATTGACTGCCGCTGACGGCAACACTTTGCCACTCAATACTGAATCTAATGTTTGAGTCTGGGCGCTACTGGTTAATGCGTGTGGTGCTGGCGTTGCTTGACTGTGTATGGTTGGGCTTTTTAAATTAGAGCTCTGTAAACTAGAGCTCTGCATAGTTTGGCTTAATGAAGCGGGAGTCATTACTGCAAACGGTGACATTTGAGTCACCGAACTATCAAGCCCCGAAACCCGAGAGTTTGGCATTTGTAACATGTCGGGCTTATCCATTGTCAGCGCTGCCGCTTTAGAGCCACCATTGATATCACCACGCAATACAGATGCAGGTGTCATAGGGCTATTAGCGGGATCCAGTTGCTGCACCATTAAATCGGCTAAGCCGAGCATGCCCTCACCAGAAAGATTGAGCGACATTTGCTGATCGTGCATCTGCTCATAAAACTTGGTGTATTGGCTGTTCATTGGGCTATCGGATTCAAACACAGCATTAGCATCACGCATGCTTTGCATCAGCATTTGCACGAAGATCCCTTCAAATTGCTGGGCGACTTCCTTTAACGCACTGGTTTCATCTTTTTGGGCTCTAGATCTTAATGAGTCTAGGCCTCCAAGATCCAGAAATTGCGATGCGTTCGACAGCTTTTCCATGACACCATTCCAATAAAACTGACAATATTTAGATTATTATCAATTCACCATGCAAAGCGCCTGCCATCTTTAACGCTTCGAGTATCGCAAGCACATCTGACGGAGCTGCTCCCACTAAATTAACCGCTCTAACGAGCTCATCTAGCGTGGTTCCCGGATTAAACATAAACATGCGGCTGTCTTCTTCAGCCACATCAACGGTACTGTCGGTGGTGACAACCGTTTGTCCATTTCCAAAGGGATTTGGCTGTGAAACCTGAGTTGCTTCAGCAATCGTCACTGTTAAACCACCATGAGTCACCGCCGCTGGCAATAATTTGACGTTTTGACCCACGACAATCGTACCGGTGCGAGAGTTAACAATCACCTTGGCTGATTCTGCGGCGGGCTCAACTTCAATATTCTCAAGCGTTGCCAAAAAAGATACCCGCTGTGATACATCTCGTGGTGCACTGACTTGCACTGATGCTGCGTCAAGTGGCCTTGCCATGCCAGGGCCTAACAGATCGTTAATCGCATCGGCTAAACGTTTTGCAGTTGAGAAGTCCGCACGGCGCAAGTTAAAGGTTAAATGATCGCCGGTAGAAAATGGCGTTGCTACAGTACGCTCAATAATCGCGCCATTGGGTATACGTCCAACTGTTGGTGTGTTTTGAACAACTTTAGAGCCATCCATCCCTTCGGCGCTAAAACCACTGACAACCATGCTGCCTTGAGCAATGGCATACACATTACCGTCAACCCCTCTTAAGAAGGTTTGCAGTAACATGCCACCACGTAAACTCTTTGCCTCACCTAAACTTGAAACCGTAACATCTAGGGTTTGACCCGGCTTGATAAACGGCGGCATGTCAGCACTGACGGCAACAACCGCGATGTTTTTAATCTTGGGTCTAAAGTTATCAGGCAAGTTAATGCCAAAATTCTTCAACATGGTTTTAAAGGTTTGCTCGGTATAACGGGTCTTTTCCCCCGTACCCGGTAAACCCACCACTAAACCGTAGCCGATTAACTGGTTACTACGCACACCCTGTACGTTTGCAATGTCTTTGATACGCTGGGCATGAACGGGAGCCGTCAATACCAACATGACACATAGCAATGCTAATTTTAATTTCATCATCCTAAATCCTTAGCAATAGGCGCCAATATAGAGCCTAAAACGGCCACCAGCTGCCCATAAAGAACGAGGCTAACCACCCCACTTTTTGTACTTCGGCGAACGTACCCGTTCCGCTGTACTGAATACGAGCATTAGCCACGCGTTGTGAGTCAATCGTATTGTCAGGTCGAATATCTTGCGCGCGAACAATACCGGTAATGCGAACAAACTCGTCACCGTTATTGATGCTTATCCACTTTTCACCACGAATAACCAGGTTACCGTTATTAAGCACCTGCATCACGTTAGCTGAAATACTGCCAGATAAGCTGTTGCTTTGGTCTGCGTCAGATTCGCGCTTGGTATTCATGCTGTCTTTGTAGCGTAAATCGATGGGATTGCCGCCAATGGTCACATTGCCGCCGCCAGCATAAATGGGGTCAAGCGACAGATCTGTGCCTTTAGAGATCTCGTTATTGGCGCTCTTTTTAGCCTGAGTCTGCTCCATCAATAACACGGTAATGATGTCACCCACTTTTAACGCTTTAATATCAGAGTAAAGGCTCGATGCCTGACTATCTTGATACATAGAGCCGGTTGCAGCGATTTTGGTTGGCGGCGCTTCAGGATAAACTGGCGCGTAATAAGGATCATCAGCAATTGGCTTGCCATTGGTCGAATTACAAGCCGATAAAGCCGCCATAAAGAAAACAGCCCACAAACGCTTCATAGTCAAAGCCTCTTAAAATATCTTAAAGATTCTGGTTAACGTAAGACAACATCTGGTCAACCGCAGAGATCACCTTTGAGTTCATCTCATAAATACGCTGACTTTCAATCAGGTTTACCAGCTCTTCGGTCACGTTCACGTTTGAGGTTTCAAGCGCCCCCTGACGGATTGCGCCCATACCATCGAGTGAAGCCGTACCTTGAATAGGTGTGCCACTTGCCCCAGTTTCTACGTACAGGTTTTGTCCCATTGGGTCGAGTCCCGACGGATTAATAAAATCGGATATGGCTAATTGACCTACCACTTGGTTTTCGGCATTACCTGGCGTCTTAACAGAGACTTCGCCTTCTGCCGAGACGGTAATGCTAGTGGCGCCTTCTGGAATGGTGATAGCAGGCTGGATCACATAACCTGAACCCGGCGTTACGATTTGGCCTGTTTCATCTAAACTAAACTGACCATTGCGGGTATAAGCTGCGGTGCCATCTGGCATCTGCACTTCAAAAAAACCTGGGCCTTCAATCATCAAGTCGAGCGAGTTATCAGTGGTCAACATGTTGCCCTGAGTAAACATCTCTTGAGTTGCGACCACTTTAGTACCGGCGCCAATACTCAAACCATTGGGCAATTTAGTATTCGATGCGCTAATGCCGCCAGCTTGACTGACGTTTTGGTACAGCAAGTCTTCAAATACAGCACGGCTCTTTTTAAACCCGACGGTACTGGCGTTAGCCACGTTATTAGAAATAACTGAAATATCGGTTTGTTGAGCGTCTAAACCAGTCTTACTTATCCATAAAGCGGGATGCATAGTGTCTCTCCTAGCTTATGCGCATTAAGGAAGAGGACGCGCGATCGTTCTCTTCTGCTGTTTTCATCATTTTCACTTGCATCTCAAACTGACGCTGTAGGTCAATCATAGATACCATCTCATGGACGGCATTAACGTTACTGCCTTCCACTGCGCCGCTTAGCAGACCGACGCTTGGATCGGCCTGCGCATTCTCACCCGACATTAAACGGAACAAGCCGTCTTCACCGCGCATTAAATTTTGATTACCCGGGTTGACCAACTTGATGCGAGCAACCTCTTCAATCACCTCGGCTGTGGCACCCGACGGACGAACAGATACAATGCCATCTTGGGAGATTTCGACCTTTTCAATGGGTAGCGGCAATACAATCGGGCCATTGTCGCCCATCACTGCCGTGCCTCTATCATTACGCAGCACACCAGAGTTATCGAAACGCAAGCTGCCTGAACGGGTATACGCTTCACCGCCATTTTCAGCTTGCACAGCAATCCAGCCATCACCTTTGACGGCAATGTCTAAATCACGCCCAGTGGTTTTTATTGGACCGCTAGAAAAATTAGCTGACGGACTTTCTGTCATCGAGAACACGCGCGTAGGTAGACCTTCGCCAAAAGCCTGCATAGAGCGAGCTTGAGCAAGAGAGGCTTTAAAGCCATCTGTATTTGCGTTTGCTAAATTGTTGGCACTGACCGCCAACGAATTCATATTCTGTTTTGCGCCGCTCATCGCGACATAGAGCAATTTGTCCACTTTACACTCCGTCAAACTTCCGTCTAACGAAATTAATAGCAAACATCGTGCCAAGATATACAAAGAAGGACGCTACGCTGCTAGGACGTGACTATTGACTTTAATTGAATGCCACTGCGAGAGCGTCGCTACACTCCTTCTAGGTTAAAGCTAAGATGAGAAAAGCTGAGACAGGCATGCAAAGACGAACGGCCTGCGGCATGACGGCACGTGACTGTTTGATTGAATTGAAGGTCACTACGGAACGCTTCGCTTACGGAAAAGCTTAAAAGATTAAACTGACGGCATAAATGCCGACCTACGAAAAAAGAAGGTTCTAGGTTCTAGGTTCTAGGTTCTAGGAAAGCATAAAGATCAAAGCAATTGCATAAATAAAACCAATGCAAGCTTTTGACTTTTCTTGCGCTTTTCCTATGACCTAGAAGCGAAGCGTCCTCGAAGTGAGCCTGCGAACGCCCTAGTAACTTCTTAGCTTATACCATTCTGTGAGTGAGCCTGCGAACGTTCCGTCTTCCGTGAGCGAAGCGTTCGGCTCTTGTGCTTTTCCTCGGTCCTAAAGCCAAGAAGGGACCTCGCAGTGAGCCTGCGAGCACCTTCTTAGCTTTTTAAAGCTTAGCGGATTTGCAGAACTGTCTGTTGTAGCGTGTTGTTCACTTCAAGCGTTCTTGAGTTGGCCTGGAAGTTACGCTGAGCAGAGATCAAATCAACGAGTTCGGTCGTCAAGTCTACGTTTGACTGTTCAAGTGCCGATGAACGAACACTACCAAAAGTACCACTGTTTGCCTCTCCGGCAAGTGCCGGGCCTGAGTCTAAACTCGCCTTCCAAGAGGTATTACCCGCTTGCGTTAGCCCTTGCTCGTTAGCAAAGCTCACTAAGGCAACACGTGCAAGTGGTACTGTTGAACCATTGCTGTAACTGGCGTTAATTAGGCCGTCAGCGCCTACTTCAACGTTAGTTAAACGCCCTACCGTAGTACCATCTTGAGTTAACTCTGTCACCTCAAATGGCGATGCATACTGAGTTGGGTTATTAAAGTTTAGCGTTAAGGTCTGGCTACCATCAGCGCCAGCGCCTAATACATCTGCACCACCAACACCTAAGGCTTCTGTTTTAATAACTGCTGGGTTGCTGCCGGTATATGCGCCAGTATCGTTAAATGAAATAGCCGCGCCTTTCCAACCCCCTGCGTTTTCAGCATTAGCAGTGCCATCAGCCGTACCGTCACCGTTGGTATCAGTCTTATACTCACCCGCGGCAGGATCTAAATCGACAGGTTTGCCGTCGACTGCATAAAACGCTACCCAGTTACTCTCACCGGTGTGAGCGGCATTAGGAGGACGTACAAAGTATGAGGTTAAAATGTGTGGCTCACCCAGTGAATCATACATGGTCACTGAGGTTGAGTTATTAAATGTATCTGGGTCGTCTGGATCGAACGCTGCTGGATCGAGTGTCGCCTCGCCCGCATTTAGGTTCATCTGAATGCCGACGTTATCAGTCTTAACCGGACTACCTGCGGTATCAGGGATCTGTACCGGTTTAGTGGTGGTTAAACTCACCGACGTCGAGTTACCATCTTTATCTACAGGGAAGGTCTGTAAGAAGTTACCTGCTGAGTCAACGATATAGTTATTAGAGTCAAACTTGAAAGCGCCTGCACGGGTAAATGAATGATCTTGTGATCCCGCTTCAGATGAGGTCACAAAGAAGCCACCGCCGTTAATCGCCATATCAAGCGAGTTATTAGTGAATGCCATACTGCCCTGATGGAATTGCTGAGCAACTTGACTCGTTGTGACACCACCACCCACTGCAGTTTTACTGTTGGAAAAAATAGAGTTCGCGTAAACATCGGCAAATTCTGCGCGAGATTCCTTAAAGCCAGTGGTGTTAACGTTTGCAATATTGTTTGCCGTTGTATTTAGATCTTTTTGGGCTGACGAAATACCGCTCAGTGCAATGTTAAATGACATGATTCACCTCAATCCTTGTTTAATTCGGTTTCGAGACATTGGCGCTTTACCTTAAGCCGCAACATCTCGCAAAATGAGTTTCTAGCTATTAGGTTTCAGATACAGCTAACACATCACTGATCTTAATTCCGCCAACGCCACGTAAGTTTAAGATAGCGCCTGTCGCTGCTGTGCCAAGTGAAACGCTAGTAACATGTGCGTAAGTCGATACCGGTAGCTCTTCGCTTGTGCCGTTAACTTTACCGCTGGCTTTGAAGGTATAGTTACCATCAGCTACGGGCTGGCCGTTCTTATCTAAACCATCCCAACTGACATCGATATTGCCACCCGCACTGCCATCGACATTGTAGGTAGTGATTAGCTGACCTTTTTCATCTTCGATACGGACGATGATTGATTCGACAGGTTCCGGCGTACTGATGATGCCTTTCATGTTCGGATCTTCAGCAGAGATATGCGCTGTATCCGACGGGATAAGTACCTTTTGGCCAACAAGGCCTGAGGCCTGTAACGCCTGACTTGAGCTGGTTAACGCATTTAGATTAACAATCTCTTCGTTCAGTTTGCTGATCCCGTCTACCGTTGAGAAAGACGCCATCTGCTGGATCATCTGATCATTTTCAACAGGCTTAAAGGGATCTTGCATCGACAGCTGTTGACTCAATAGCGAGAAGAAATCCTCTTGGGTTAACTCCTGGCTATTGGGTTCAGGAATAGCGCTTTCTTCAGGCAAACGTAAGCCATCAAGAAACGGGTTACCCGTTGATGTCTGCTCAGTGTTAGTCGCCGATGCAGCCGTACTCTGAGCCGCAGCCTGCGCTGTTTGTGGCGAAATAGCATTAGCCTGTTGTGGCTGGCTAGCAGCCGGCTGTGTTGCGGTGAGCGGATTAATAAGGCTCAAAATTTACCTCCAGCTTTCACTGAGTTTATTTGCCCATTTTTAATGTCTGCTGAAGCATCGATTTTGCTGCTTCAGTGACTTGTACGTTCATTTGATAAGAGCGAGAGGCTGAAATCATGTTAGCCATCTCCTCCATTACATTCACATTAGGCTTGTAGATAAAGCCATCGGTGTCCGCCATAGGGTGACCTGGCGAAAACTCTTTATTCAGTGGCATATCACTTTCAACAATCCCTTTAACGGCAACTGACTGCGCTGCACTTTGATGCTGCTGCGCCTTACTCATTTCAGCTTCAAAGATAGGATGACGCGCACGGTAGGTTTCACCCACACTGCTTGATACAGAATCAGCATTGGCAATATTACTCGCCGTGGTGTTAAGTCTGACCGATTGGGCCGACATACCAGAACCTGCAACGTTAAAAATATTAAATAAGCTCATGATTAACTGCCTCTAAGTGCTTTTTTCATACCGGCGAACTTACTGTCAAGAAAACCCAGTGACATTTGATATTCCAGTGCGTTTTGCATAAAAGAAGACTGCTCTTGCTGAATATCAACCGTGTTACCGTCACCCGTATCAGGCTGATTTGGCACCCGGTAGCCCACATGTTGCTGAGTTAATGCCGCCATATCGAAGTGTTTAGTATCGTTTTTAGCCATAGCTAAACCCGATTGCTGAGATTGAGCCGCCCCCATCGCTTTAGAAAAATCGATATCACGGGCTTTATAATTTGGCGTATCAGCATTTGCAATATTTGAAGACAGGATCTCTGCACGCTGGGAGCGAACGCCCAAAGTGTATTGATGAACCCCTAATGCTTTGTCAAAACTAATCGCCATAAAATTGCCTCCTCAGCTCGATAGTTAGAACAAAGCAATAGTTGTGCCAAATTAGAGAGATACTTGAAAGATTAGCTAGGAGACACATTCAACATCGAATGCTAGAGATAAAAAACGCGTCACAAAGACGCGTTAGTAGGAGCAGAGTCGAGCAAACAAAGCATTAGCCTCGTTTTTGATAGTAGATCCCAGGGTTACAACGCACCATATCAAATTCATCAGACAGACCCGCTATAGACTCGGACGCGCCTAGAAACAGTATGCCGTTAGGATTTAACGCGGCAGCAAATTGCCGTAGGATTTTCCGCTTTGCCTCTGGTGAAAAATAGATCAACACATTACGGCAAAAAATAATATCGAACTTGCCTAGTAAGGTATAACTTTCTAGCAGGTTATGGGCGCGAAAATTGACTAAGCGCTTAACGTTGTCTTTAACAACCATGTTGCCTGAGGGCAAAGCATCAAAAAACTGACGTTTGCGTTCATCAGACAAACCACGACCTAAGGCAAGATTATCGTATTGCGCATTTTTACAGCGCTCAAGCATAGAGGGTGACAAATCTGTTGCCAGAATACTTGCACTGGCGGGTAAGCTGCCAGGCTTGCGCTGTTGATGCTCTAATATTGTCATGGCTAACGAATACGGCTCTTGACCTGAAGAACAGGCTGCAGACCAGATTTTTACCGGTCGGCCTAAACGACTAAATGTGGGTAAAATCGTACTCGACAATAACTCGAAAGGATAACGGTCGCGAAACCATAAGGTTTCATTTGTCGTCATAGCATCGATAACTTCAGTGCGCAATTGGCGCTCAGTCGGTTTCATCGAATGCTTAACCACGTCTGATAAGGATGGCAAATTATATTTGCCCATAAGAGGTGCTAGTCGGCTACGCACCAGATACTGCTTATTTTCTCCCAACACAATACCGCTGTGCTGTTCTAAGAATAATCTAAATTGATTGTACTCATTCTCAGCAAGAGATTTATTCGCCACTCTAATATCCTAATTCAGTAAAACAAACCACAGTGGTCAATCAACATCGACCACGGGTAAAAACGAACGCAGGTTTATACCTTAGCATCAACACAAACACAAGCAAGCTATGGTTTATGCTGATACTAAATAACGGCAACTAATGGCAACTACAGGCTTAAATGCTTGTTTACCGCTGCGGCTAACTCATCAGGGTTAAACTTAGCGATAAAATCGTTAGCCCCCACCTTTTGCACCATCGCCTGATTAAACACACCGCTTAATGAAGTGTGTAATACCACTTTAATGTTTCTTAGCTTAGGATCATCACGAATTTCGGCGGTTAAGGTATAACCATCCATCTCTGGCATTTCAATGTCAGAAATAATCAATGGGATCTCAGTTGATACGTCATCAAGCTCTGCCGATATCGCCCGCAGTTTATTCAACGCTTCTCTACCGTCTTTGGCTGTATCTATTTGTAAATCGAGCGAAGTGAGCGCGCGAATAATTTGCTTACGAGCGACCGATGAGTCATCAATCACCATAATGTGGTAATGCTTATCACGGTCAATCGTTAAGGCATCATCCAGCTCTTTACTGGTGTTAGTGTTAACGGGTGAAATTTCATCAAGAATTCTCTCAACATCTAAAATCTCAACTAATTCGTTTTCAATTTCAGTCACCGCGGTCAGATAAGAGGATTTGCCCGCCCCTTGTGGTGGCGGCATAATGGCTTCCCAGTTCATATTAATAATTCGCTCAACTGAACTGACCAAGAAGCCCTGCACACTGCGGTTATATTCTGAGATAATAATGAAGCTGTTTTCAATATTCTCGATTGGACGACCACCGGTTGCCGCACTCAAGTCAATCACCGAAATCATCATACCGCGAACATGAGCAACGCCGCGCACCTTGGAGTTCAATTTTGGTAAGTTTGTTAAAGGTGGACACTGCAACACCTCTTTGACTTTAAAAACATTAATACCAAATCGTTGACGTCCATTTAGCTTAAATAACAATAATTCTAGGCGGTTTTGTCCAACCAATTGAGTCCGTTTATTGACTGATTCGAGAATATTCGACATACATTTTTTGCCTTGTACCTACTCATGTAGGCGATATCTATTTCAATTTAATTAGTGTGTGTAAATAGTCGTTATAATTTGGCTACACTCGGTGTATTTCACACAAGGTTTCACGCCATATTTCACACAACCATCACTTTTAGGCACATTAATTGCTTACTTGGAGCTATCCAAGCGAGTACGGCCTTTTCAGTCAAACTAATGACGCCAACCAATCCAAAAGGATAAAGATGACTGCAGTTCAGCACATAACACAATATTGTCGCATATTAGCGAATCAAGCCACTGCATTCATTATGAAAATCTACTTTTGCATCATTTTAGTTGTACTTTTGACCCCAATGGCGGCAACTGCCACTACAGCTGCCAGTATTCCATCTGTATCGACCATTTCTCAATTAGCTATAGCGGCTATTGAAGAAAAAATTGAAGCGCCTGATAAGGCAAAGATTAATATCAGCCCTCAGAGCCTAGATACGCGTGTCAACTTACCCAACTGCTACTTACCCATCACCGCCGAAATCGCCAGCGATCGTGCTATCCGCCGTAACAATACAGTTAAAATTAGCTGCAACAGTCCAGATTTAAGTTATCCATGGCAGATGTTCTTATCGGTAAGAGTGGAGATCCTGTACCCTGTTGTAGTCGCAAAATCGACCATGGGGCCGGGTGATCTGTTATCTAGAGACGATATTGCACTCGAATATATTGAGCAAACCACTTTGCGGGGCCAACAGTTTGAAAGTATCTCCGAAGTGATAGGGGCGAGATTAAAACGACGTGTCGCACCGGGGCACCCCATTTTTGCCAACCAACTCTGTATTGTGTGTAAAGGCGATAGCGTGTCGATATATGCGCGCTCTGACAATTTTGAAATTAAAACCGTTGGTGAAGCACTGCATGATGGCAACGTGGGTGATAAAGTTCGCATAAAAAATAGCCACTCCCATAAAAAACTCGATGCTCGCGTCACTGGCGTTGGCCAAGTCGAAGTAAGAATGTAAGAATGTACGAATAGAAGAATGTAAAAAGTCCTAAAGTAACCAGTGATGCTGCCGATAGCATGGGTAAGAAACTCTTTTTTAACTGTTGGATTTCAAAATGGCTATTGATATTAAACAAGTAAACCCTCACGCCAATACGCGAATTAGTACGGGTGCGAGTACCAAAGCAACATCAGCACAAACTGCGCCAACAACACCCACTCCCGCCGCACAGAAAGGCGACTCGGTGTCGATTACCGCACAGGCTCAACAGATCCAAAATGTACAAACTAAGATGGCTGACATGCCAGAAATAGACCAAAAGAAAGTAGACGAAATTAAAGCCGCAATTGCCGAAGGGCGTTACAAAATCGATCCAGATAAGCTTGCAAGTAACATCGCAAACTTTGAAAATAATCTTAAAGATTTAAAGTAAGCGCTATGTGCTAGCTTATGTGCAAAGTAGGACATAACGGGTCAAAGCAGCGAACTCAATAGAGCGAAAATTAACAAGGCCATTATGACAAATTTATCTCAACTCCTTAGCTCACAACACCAAGTGTTGACTGAGCTAAACGCGGTTATTAGCCAAGAAAAACAAGCCTTGCATGCTCAGCAAGCCGATGTTTTGTTGTCGTTAGCCAGCACTAAGGCAAACCTATTGGCTAGCCTTAAACAAAATGATGAGATGATTGCCGTTCAGCCTGATCTAGCCTTATTAAAAACCGATCCTACATTATCTACACAAGTGACCGACACCAAAGTCTTATTAGCCGAGTGCCAACAACTCAATGCTGAAAATGAGTCACTGATTGAATTAAGTTTAGCCAGCTTAAATCGATTCTCACAAGCGCTACAGGTAAGCCGAAATGCGTCGAGCCTAACTTACGATGGCAAAGGAAAAACCTCTAGTATTTCAACGCTTGGAAATAATTTAAAAGCTTAACGGTTTTAAATGAAGGACGCTTCGCTGCGAGGACGTGACTTTGTCTCAATTGAATGTCACTTCGAGAGCGTCGCGTTGCGACTTCTAGATCCTAGGTTAAAGCTAAGACAGGAAACGCGAAGACGAACGGCCTTCGGCCTTACGGCAACATGACTGTTTAATTTAATTGAAGGTCACTACAGAACGCTTCGCTTACACAAAAGCAAAGAGCCTAGACATTACAGAGCCCACCGTAACAACTAACATAACGTATCATCGCAATTGTAGCTTGAGCTGTAGCTTGAGCTGTAGCTTCGGCTTTAGCCCATCAAAGCTTACGTATCACTTCAAAACTGACGGCATAAAGGCCGACCTACTTTATAAAGAAGGTACGAGGAAAGGCAGGTACTAGGTTAAAGCTAAGACGGGAAACGCGAAGACGAACGGCCTTCGGCCTTACGGCACGTGACTGTTTAATTTAATTGAAGGTCACTACGGAGCGCTTCGCTTAAGGAAAAGAAAAACGACGGCATTAATGCCGACCTACGAAAAAAGAAGGTTCTAGGTTCTAGGTTCTAGGTTCTAGGTTCTAGGTTCTAGCAAAGCATAAAGATCAAAGCAATTGCATAAATAAAACCAATGCAAGCTTTTGACTTTTCTTGCGCTTTTCCTAGGACCTAGAAGCGAAGCGTCCTCGAAGTGAGCCTGCGAACGCCCTGCCCCTTAAAAATACGTAATTTCTTTCACTCGTTGCGAGCGGTGTTGCTGCTGATATAGTGCCCATACTTGCTCAAAATCTAACTCTAGTTCCGTCACATAATGCTCACCAGCAGGATAACTTTTTACTATTTTAGCACCACGAATAACGCCCGATACAGACGCTTGAATTTCATCACTAGATAACATCCAGTCACTCATCTGGCTACTTGCACTCAATTGTTGACCATAAACCTGCTCTGCAAGTTCGCGATACGCCGCAATTTTCGAGGCTTGCATTGCCATTAATACACGCTGAGAATGTTCAGCTGCAGGTTGAGTGTCCAGCGGTGCATAACCGATTGCGCTCAACTTGGGAAAAGAGCGTGGCGCCTCTGTTTCATACTGCACATAGCGGTCTTGTGCCGAGCATGCACAAAGGGTTAACGCGGCACATAAAATAACGGCTTTCATCTATTTATCCCCTACTATTTTCACCGATTGCAGCCCGCCTTGGTTATTGCGATAAAGTAACCCATTTTCTGACACTACCTTTTCTGAAACGCGAATATAACCAGGCATCGCAGCGGCATTAACAAAACCTTGCGCCGCCGATACCACACGGTTATTAGTCACATTGACGATTCGGCTATTAATTGCCACCCCTTGGGTCGATAAACTCATCGTCGAAACCACCACATTCTCAACCGGTAAGTCTGAGGACAATTGCTGCCAATCACGACTCATAATAAACTCACCATCAGCAGTGACCTTAAGGGCATCACTGACATTAATATCAACTAAATTGAACTGATGATCATGTAACGCCGCAATCAAACCTTGTTGATATTGCAAAGCAAGCGCATTGGTCGATGTCATATCTGATACCAATACCGGGGTTGCCACCAGCAATGGCTGATTTGGGCGCAAGCTGTCGTTTTGCCGAACCAGTTCATTGGCCATCTGTTGAGACAAATGATTTATCGCAGCGGTATGCGGCAAACCATAACCGTTAGCCATCTGCTGCTCAGCGGGATTATCGCCCTCGGTGCTTGCACAGCCGATAGTCAGCAGTAAAGATAGAAAAATAATGGGCTTATACATGTTTAAACTTCCTATCAGACGTTAATCACTACAACGAGTTGCAGTAATCGTTCCGACCTTATCCGTACGCATAAATGCTATTAAATTCATATCGGCAAAGCAGCCCAAAACTTTATCTATTTTGGCCCTAAACTTCTCAGACCTAGCTCAGTGTCCTCTTCTACACAGCTGTTAATAAAAAATCATCGAGTACTCCTGCTAAAGGATAGCCACAAATCTGCCGATACAGGCACGTTAATTGCTTAACTCATTGCTAAAAGGCAGGTTTGTCAGTTATCCGGCACAAAGCTATGCAAAAAGCTATGTCAAACAAATATGCAGAGTAACTATGCACAATAACCATGCCATCAATTTCTCGAAAACTGGACAGGTAAGATGAAACCAGCGCTATATTCAATCACAGCACTCGTGTGCTTAATGTCATCCGTTGTCACGTTGCCAGCACAAGCCAAGTGGATCACTGCCAGTGGCCAAGCAAAAATTACCGATAACAACGTCACTCAAGCAAGAGAAAACGCCATTCACCAAGCCGTAAGTTATGCCACGTTACAGTCCGGTGCACGCTTTAGTAGCCAACAAACCGTCAGTAACGGCCAATTAATCAATGACACTTTTGCCATGGCACATCAGGCGCAAAGCCAAAATGTTGAACTTATCAGTGAGCGTATTGAAAACAATGAAATCACCGTCAATGTTCGTATCGATATCATTGAACCGCTCAACGACACTTGCCAAAGTAGCCAGCTTAAAGCGGCCATTTTAATCCCCCAGGCATTAATCAAAGACAGAACCCAGCTTAGAGTCGGCAATATTGGTCTGTTCGAGCAAAACCTGTCAGAGCGTTTAGCCTTCACGCTAGAGCAACACTCTAACAGTAGCTTTCCACTGACCCATGCCAATGAGCGTTTAGACATAGACCAAGCTTTAATTGATGTGCGTGGCTATCGCTTACCTAGCTGGTTGAGTGAGATAACAGACAGCCAATATATTCTGCTGCCAGAGATCATCGATATATCAACTGAAGATTTCACCAGTACCCTTGGGCTGTGGGACAACGACCCCATGCGTAATTTTCAAATTCGAGTATCGCTCTTTCATGGTATTAGCGGCGAGAAAGTCTGGAGTCAACAATACAGCCAAGCGGCAGAATGGGAGTTTAAGCGCCAGCAAACGGTTAACTCTAATAGCACCAGTTTCTGGAGTTCTGACTACGGCCAGGTAATTGATCAAATTTTGGCTCAAGTTAGCAATGATTTAGATAACAGCTTAAATTGCCGCCCACTACTCGGTCAGGTGGTATCTAAACAGGCCGATAGGATTATCCTCAACCTAGGCAGACGCCACGGCATTCGAGTCGGTGACACGCTTCAACTAGTATTGCAGCAAAATATGCCCGATAGACTCGATAACATGCGCGCGGTGGCAGGAAAAAGTAAAGCGACCATCACCATAGATCAAGTGACAGAAGAAAGTGCTACAGCGGTATTAGATGGCATCGCCGCATCGCTCAATATTCAAATTAATGACTTGGCGATAAAGCTATAACTGGAGCAGGCTTAAGCCTGCACTAACTGAACGACAGGACTGCACTAAAATGACTGGCTAACATTACTGGCGTAAATTGCAGGTTAATCACTAAATAAATGGGATTAGCCTGCAAAATGCTCAGCCGCAGAACATTTATTAAGCAACTAAATTTAAAGACTTTTCATCAGCTCTTTTCATCTAGTGTAAAACCAGTATAATCAGCATCGTCTCCCTATAGCTCAACAGGATAGAGCAGTCGCCTCCTAAGCGATCGATCGGGGTTCGAGTCCCTGTGGGGAGACCATATACACTCCTTTGTATATGCTATTCAATAAGCACCACCGTCTTAAACGTTTCAGTATCTAAAATAAAATTTCGCTAGATTAAACAAGCTTAAGCTAAGTAGGTTGTTTACGATGGGACTTTGAGCATGCACTTTATCTATTCACGTTCTGCTTTACGCGCAGGATCATTTTTCATTTAAGTTTGCTCAAATAATACTGCGCGGCGAATATTATCGCGATGACTAGATTTTCACACAGGCAAAAATAGCGTTGCCTGAAATGCCATCCCAAGGCGTCAGCCTGTCGTAGTCATGTTCAAGGATATGCACTTCAAAGTAAGGCTGCAGTAACTGCTGCAATTGTGCAAATCCGACCGCGACCATAGGGTGTTCATCTTGCCAAGACTGGGTGATATCGCCGGTTATTTTTTGAATGCTGAGTTTAAGCGCCTGTTTTTCACCGTCACCCGAGTAATACCAACCTGAGCTAAACACAAACTGACTGTCTTCATGAGCTGCGCTATGGCTAACCACTGAGCTGTTGTCTATTCGGGTCTTTTTTACGGCGTTAAAACAAAACATACCGCCCGTTGCTAACGCGCGATGTACGCTGCTAATGCACTCTTTCAGTTTTTCAATACCATCGCTGTAGTGGATGGAATACAGAAAACAGGTGATCAAGTCTAATGGCTCATCGACCGTGAAATTGGCCATGTCATGACACACAAAATCGGCTTCAGGGCAACGTAGCTTAGCAATATCGAGCATCGGCTGATTGATATCTAGGCCGCTACTTTGAAATCCATTTTCAATAAAATATTGAACATGGGGACCTGTACCACAGGCTAAGTCGAGATGGCGGACGCCTCTATTGCCGAATAATTGATGCAGACGGCGAATGCAGTCACTTTGTGCTTGATAGTTAATATCGGCACACATCAAATCATAATAACCAGACAGGTCGGTGTATAGCGCGTTAGTTTGCGTTGTCAGCAAGGGGGTTTACCGTGAATTTTTTGGGTGGCGCATACTATACTAATTGTCGATATTTGCGAAGCAGATAAATGCTCACTTTAAGCACAGTTCTCACATTTTGTTCATTATAGGCAAAGCAGCCCATTCTCCCTGACATTGCGCCACAATTACGGAAAGTTATGTGTGCACGATAAAACCTTACAAGGAGAGTCAATTTAAGCGTACAGTTCAGTGCACTAAACCAAAAGATGGACTTTAACTACCAAAAAAACCGATAGCCAACTTTATCGCAACGCTCCTCTATAACTGCTACCCTCCGCACTTCCATAACAACTATCTTCCATAATAATTGACTCTCCATAATAATTGGCTTCTCACAATATTGCTTATGCGCTTATTAAAACAGAGCCTTTTAACCAGAGCCATTAACCAGTGCTCTCACCTATCATCAATATTTTTTGCCAAAACGACTAAAACTGCACGAAAACCTGCCGATAGCGTTAAATACGATATGCGTTAGGATAACGGAGTCGAAGGCCAGAATGAACATCAAAGAGTGTGCTATCCTCTGCCGATTATCCCAGTGCAATCAATATGCTTACTTTAACTGAAGCAAGCAGCACTAAAATCATCCTCGAAAATAGGAAGTATAAAATATGAGTCACCCCCTATTTATTGCAGAAGTCTCTAGCAACCACCATAAAAGCTTAGATCGCTGTATCGAGTTTATCGAAACTTCTGCTGCGATTGGCTGTGATGCCGTCAAATTTCAACTTTTTAAAATTGATCAGCTATTTTCTGCTGAAATTTTAGAGAAAAGCGCAATGCATCGTGACAGAAAAGAGTGGGAGCTACCTGTTGAGTTTATTCCTGCGCTTAGAGAGGCCTGCGAGCATTTTAACATCCAGTTCTCTTGCACTCCTTTCTATCTTAAAGCTGTGAAAGAGCTCGAACCTTATGTGCACTTTTTTAAAATTGCCTCATACGAACTACTGTGGACTGACTTATTGATTGAGTGTGCCAAAACTCAACTCCCCATTGTTATATCAAGTGGTATGGCGACAATTGAAGAGATTGACGCTGCTATCGCGACCTTAAAGGAACACGGCGCAGAAGATATCACCTTGCTGCACTGCGTCTCTGCTTATCCAACGCCAGAAGATCAATGTAACCTTTCAGTATTACAAAGCTTTAGAGAACGATACGGGATTAAGGTTGGCTGGTCTGATCATACGGTGTCGCCTGCTGTGCTAAACCGCGCGATTCATAAATGGCAGGCCGATACGATTGAGTTTCACCTAGACCTTGATGAGCAAGGCGCTGAATACGCTGCGGGTCACTGCTGGTTACCTCAGCAAATAGCGCCAGTGATCCATGGTGCTAAGATGATTGAAGCCATTGATGGTAACCCGATTAAACAGTTTGTACCCTGTGAAACCTCAGATAGAGAGTGGCGCGCCGATCCGGTTGATGGCCTGCGACCTTTTAAGAAGATTAGAGCAAGCTTTCAAGGATAGTTTTAGTATTAATAGCCATCATTCGACACAAACAAAAAAGCCCTTTTAATACATTTAAAAGGGCTTTTATTTTAAGACGAGACAGCCAAGCTCAAAACTGATTAAACGCTAGTTTCAATGTTAAGCGTATCGTATACCCACTTCACTCTTTGCTCTAGCTGTTGTCGATTATCCGCCGTGACAATAAACACACCGAATCGACTTGCATGGCTCGTGGTCTCTGGCACGATATCGCCCACTTGATACCAAATATCGAGCTTTTTAACGAAATCCTTTGCACGAACCGTCTCAATACCAGAGATTGAAATAACCTTGCCTGGTGCTGGAAAAAAGTAGCGATTGGCGACTGCTGTATCAATAACAGGGGTTAACTTTTCGAGCTCTGGCTGCTCACCGAGGGCTATTTTTAGCGCCGCCTCCACGTAGTTAATACCTAAACCGAGTGGCACCAGGCTTTCTGAAAAGTCACCGCCACTTAAACGGGTTGCAACCTCAATAACCTTAGGGCCCGATTCGGTGTAAACGATATCGCCTTTGATCACGCCATCGGTCACCCCTAACGCCAGTGCCGCTTGTTCAACCAAGGTTTCGACTTTTTGCCTCTGTTCACCTTGGATTAAACTGGGCTGCCAACCACCGTTCTCAATAATATTGGGTGCAAAGCGACTGAGCATCTCATAATTGCGATCGACATATCCTGGAGTATAAGCGCGTCCTTGGTACATGATGGTTTCAGTACTAATTTGTGGCCCCGCTAAATACTCTTCTACCATCACCTCGCCACAAAAAGACTCTGCTTTAGCCGTATTGTATAAAGCGTTTAAATCTGACGCTTCAGTCAATAAAAATACACCTCTTGCCCCCGAGCGATCAAGCGGCTTGATGATGAGTGGCAGGCCTCTTTGTGCAACGATATCAGCCAAATGTTTAGCTGATGCCAATAAGCTAAACCATGGAATTGCCACGCCATGGTGTTCAAAGCATTGCTTCATTTTAAGCTTATTAGTGGCAATCGTTGCCGCTTCAATCGGTATGTGTGGCACGTTAATATAGGCGGCCAGTTGCGCCACATATTGCGATATATCACTGCCCATCACACATACGGCATCAATTTTACGTTGCTGGCTTTGATACTCATCGACAAAGGCCTTTAGCGCATCGAGATCCATGGTGCTGACAACGCTGTAATCGTCGGCAATATCAAAGCCTGCCGACGCTGGATTGCCATCCACAACGACTGTGTATAACCCCATTTTATTGGCCGTTTTAATCAGAAATAACTGATCGCGACTGCCACCGAGTAACAATACCGTTTTTTGATTTTGCATTACCGACATGCATTAAGCTCCTAAAATGGCGCCGCCGCTCACTGCTAATACTTGAGCCGTCATATATTGCTGCTCATCAGAGGCCAGCATAACGCACGCACTGGTAATATCCTCCATGCGAGCCGCCTTTTTTAGCAGCGTCATATCAATCACCTTTTGACCTGCTGGGCTATCGATCTCATCGGCAGTTTGGTCAGTACGTACTATTCCAGGAGCAACTGCGTTGACTAAAATATTGTGCTCTGCACCGTATCTTGCAATCACTTTTGTTAAGCTGTTTAGCCCAGCTTTAGACACTGCGTAATGAACGGTTTTAGGCCCATGATATTGCCCCGCCACTGATGAGATATTAATAATGCGGCCACCTTGCTGCGCTTGCATATACGGAAAAACTTCTTGGCAGCAAATAAAGGGGCCTTTAAGGTTAACTCCCATTATCTCATCCCAAGCTTCATCGGTGACTTCGTCAAACCAGCCGCGCTTGTTGATCCCGGCATTATTAACCAAGATATCTATCTTGCCAAAGGCCGAGACCGCTTGCTTAAACAGCTGCTTTATTTCCGAACGCACTGAAACGTCGGCCTTAACCGCAATGGCATTATGCCCCTCTAGATTTAGCTTATCGGCTAACGCCTGAGCTTGCTCTGCGCTATGAACATAGTTAATTACGACTTTGGCACCTTGAGCGCAATATTCTTGCGCAATCGCAGCCCCAATACCTCTGGAAGATCCCGTAATAACGGCAACTTTACCGGCTAAACGCATCACTTGTTTACTCCTAAATAATCTGGCCATTGCTGCGCTATTTGCTCTATGATCTGCCCTGGCATCATACCGCACTCAGTGCTGCACTCATCCTTACTGCCTGGGTAAACGAACTTGTCATTGACGCCACTTCTAAGTACTTGCTTTGACACGTTTGCGTCTGCCAGAGTTTCAAGGATCAGTGAACCAAAGCCGCCATTAAGCACGCTTTCTTCTAGTGTGATTAGATGCTTAGTGTGTTCAACTAGCTCAATAAATCGCGCTGCTGGGAATGGCTTTATCGACTGAACGCAGATGATACCGTAGTCTTTCCCCTGCGCTTTGAGTAATGCTTTAAGCTCATATGCTGCCGCTAAACGATTACCCAAACACACCAAGTAGCCATCACTTCCCTTTGCAGCCACCGATAAGCCACAAGACTCAACGATGCCAGCGTCAGGTTCTGGACTTGGGATAGGCTCATACGGATACAAAATCACCATCGGCCCTTTCGGGTTAGCAAGGCGTTTCTCAATTAATGCAGTTAAGTCGCCAGAACTGACTGGATACACCACTTGCATGTTAGGGAATGATCGCAAGTAAGGGATATCGTAAATACCGTGATGAGTGGCGCCGTCATAGCCTGCAAAACCTGCTCTGACACCAAATACCGTGACAGGTAAGTCCATGTAACAAGCATCGTGAATAAGCTGATCATATGCGCGCTGCATAAAGGTGGTTTGCATGCATACTACGGGCTTTTTACCGCCTAACGCTAAACCGCAAGCCATGCCTACCGCTTGCTGCTCTGCCATGCCCACGTCAAGCGCACGATCTGGATACAGTGCTAAACACTCATCCATTGATGATGCATAAGGCGTGGCTGGTGTCATGGCAAATACATCTTCATCGGTCGCCATCTTTTGTTTTAACGCTTCTGCAGCCACAACAGCATAAGTGCGGCCAACAACGGTTGCGGCGGCACCTTTACCGGTTTGAGCATCGAAAGGCATAGAGAAGTGCATCTTGTATGGATGTTCTTTAGCGCAAGCTAAGCCCTTACCCTTCTCTGTTTTAACATGCACAACAACAGGGCGAGCTAACTGTTTAGCAGCCGCTAACTGTTCGAGTAAGCAGGCGATATCGTGGCCATCTTCTACGAGTAAATAGCCAAATCCCATGCCTTCAAAAAATGCGCGGCTATTTTGCTGCCAGTTTTCACCCGAGGTCAGGTTACGCATACCGCCAACAGATTTAGCAATCGCCATCTCGTTATCATTAATCACAATAACAAGCTTATTGTCTTTATCTTCCGCGCAATAGTTCAGCCCTTCAAATGCCATACCTTCAACCAGTGAACCATCACCAATCATTGATACCACATAGTTAGCCGGCGATGTGAGCTTAAGTGCTTTAGCGTAACCCGATGCGATAGACAAAGAAGTGCCTGCATGTGAGGCATCAATTGCATCGTGATCACTTTCATCACGGGCCACAAAACGATTCATGCCGCGGTATTGATTCAAAGTGGCAAAGTTATCAACTCGGCCGGTTAAAATCTTATGGGTATAGCCTTGATGGCCTGTATCGAAAATAATCTTATCTGCAGGTGAATCAAACAGTGCATGAATCGCTATGGTAAGTTCAACCACTGATAAATTAGCGCCAATATGCCCGCCTGTCGCCGAAATATTGCTGATCAAAAACTGTCTAATGTCTTCGGCTAGCTGCGTTAATTGTGCGCTAGATTGTTGCTTGAGTGCATCGAGGGTCGGCACAATCAATTGATGGGTATTCATTATCAATCCTTACTATTAGGCTTTACGCAGATAAGCACAGTATTGGTGCCGTAGGGGTCTGTTTCATCATAAATAATGCCAGCTTTAATACCGATCACTTTAACGACAATAAAGTATTGATTCACTAATGCCAGTAACTCGTCTAGTGAGTATTCGATTAAATGACATGAGTTAACTGGAATATGACCAATGCTGTTTTGAGGGGTGCTTAATACCAACACACCGCCGGGTTTCAGTACGCGCTTAATTTCACTTAAGCACTCATGTTCAGGCACATGCTCTAAAGTTTCAAAACTGGTGACCGCATCGTAAGACTCATCGCTAAATGACAACTTAGTAATGTCTTCGACAAAGTATTCGGTATTAACCGCGCTGTTGTGCTGCTTTGCAAATTCAACACTGAGTTCGTCTAAATCGGCTCCGTGCACCTCTTTTAGGTGACTCGACATGATATTCACGCCGTAGCCATCGGCGCAGGCAATGTCGATAATCTTCATATCAGGCTTAAGGTGTTGCAGTGCGAGCTCATAATGGAATCCAAGCCTGTCACCAGAAACGATTCGATGCTCGTTTACCTCTTGGCGCGGAATTGCATAAATTTGTGTTGCCAAGCGGCGACACTCGGTAAGGTATTCATCACTATAGCAAGGTAAGTCAGTTAAAAACTCGACGCTAAAACGCTGAGCATTCATTGAGAAATAGCACTTAGGGTGCACACGATACTTTGCATCTTCAGCTTGTGTTAGTTCAGCATCTATCGCTTTAAGCGCGCCCACACGGAAGATTTCAGAAGTGAAATGCACCGGAAAATCATCCGGTAATTTTATGCAGTCGAGTTGCTTGCTGATGGCAGTATCGAGCATGTTCAAGCTCGCCTGTGGATCGAAGCAAAAATGAATACCGTCAACGCGGATCACATAGTCGGTGTCACTTAAGTCGTGGCTCGCTTCGATCATTCGGTTAAGCGGACTGGCATTATGACCGTAATAAAGAGACAAACGCTGGTCATCAATAAGTTTAACGATATCATCTAGCTCGCCGCCACGATCAAATTCAGGCGCAACTAACACAACATCTAAACCGACAAAGTGGCTCAACACGCGTCGAATAGTACGAACAACGGCTATTTCGTCTTCAACCATGCCCATACAGATATCGACACCACCCGCCCATGAACGCGAACTGGCTTGTACGAGTACTTTTGTTTTTATCATTTTCTATTCCTATTAAAGCGGGTTCACTTTGCGTTATTTGCTGCGCTTACGGGCATATAGGCAGATCTCTCTACCAATCCCTACTTCAGCCATCGATTGATACCACGCCCTTTTTAAATCGTTTTGGCCTGATTCAATTAGGCTCATTTCAAACTTCATTCTTTTCTTATGGCAAGCTCTGCCTAACTCGTCATTACCGACGTAGTTATCCCCCATCAATAAAAACATATCGATAGGAAAGCTCGACTCCTTTAAAAAGACTTCGAACCCAGAATTATTGAGTAATTGCGTCAATGAATTCACATCAAAGTAATTAAGGTGATGTGGCGGCGCTAACCACCATGGTTCAAGGCCATCAACCTCTCTTACTGTTTTTTGAAAAGGGTTGTAATCGTTAGGTACTGAAATACACAAAAGCCCTTCATCTTTTACCAGTTCGCTTATACAAGCTAATAGCTCAATAGGGTTTGGGATATGCTCCAATACATTACAAGCATGAACCACATCGAAGGGCTCAAAGTTAGCGACGCTGGTTGGGCTTAAAAAGTCTGTGACGACATCAACGCCAAGTTCTTTAGCATGCTCACTTGCTTGCTTTGATGGCTCAATGCCTTGTGTTGTCCAGCCACGCTGTAATCCATGGTGAAGGAAAAAACCAGGGCCAGCACCAACATCAAACACCCTTCTACTTTTCTGAGGCAAATTGGCTTCAAAAGTGTCGAACCGGTCGGCGAAAACTCGTTCCCACCAAGCAGCATCTTCATTACTTTGGCTCAAAAATAGTGGTTTATCTTTGCTGTAATACTCTTCGCGATAAACTTGCTCTAACTCTTCTGGAGTCGGCATAGGCATCACATGTTTAAAACCACACTCTTCGCAATCGATAACATCATAACCATGACGAGAATCGATGACTTTACCGCTGTGCTGTTGGGCTTCGCTGTTTACGCCAGCCATGTTAATTTCTCCTATACGCATTCTTCGCTCTATTAAGCAAAATGCATACCGATATTTTTTTGACGATTAAAGTGCGCAGACTATAGCGCTGGACTCAGTGTTAGCTAACAGACTAAATCTTCTAAAATACTTAACTATTTGGCCAAACCACGAGGTGAATATCGCGTTTCGAGTATTTTGGCCACGATATTATCAACCCCATTGCTAATTGAAATCCCTTTAGATTCGAATAGGCAAATTTTTTCAAGCTCATTCATAGCGACCGACTGGGCAATCCCTTCATTAACGAAGCTCTGACTGGCAATGTGGTGATCAAACTCCGTACAAACATGTATTGCAGGCACCTTGAGGGCGGCCAACTCATAAGCGCTCATCCCAAATGTGACCACGGCAAAGTCCATCTGCGCCATTAACTTGGCCATATTGGTGACATTTGAATGTAGGGTTAACCTGGCTAAAGGTATTTGCAATTGCTTGATTTGAGTCAGATCTGGATGTGTGTCTTTAATTACAACATGCAGGGCTAGATCAGCGTCTAATAGACGCAAATGCGCTATTACTGCGAGCGTTAATTGATTCGGGTCGGTGCCCCCCATCATGACCAATACATTTGTCGCACTATGTTGTTTTTTCTCAACCGAAACAAAGAACTCTTCTCTTAATAATAAATATTCCCAGCCAGAAAATCGCTGGCCACTAAAGCCTTGCCAATCCAGCTGTTCAACCAAGGGACTTGGAGGATAAAAGAGTAAATCACACCCGATGCGGTAGTCACTAGGTTCATCGATTGCGACGGTCAAAATGTTTGCTCGCTTCATCATCTCAATCGCTGCTATTGGCAAGCCGTCGCGAATATCACCGATAAAAATATCTGGGCAGCGCTGCTCAATTACATGCTGGCACCACAGCGTGTATTCCTGTTCCACGAGCATTATCGCAAAATCGAGCCCTTCTAATGTCTGTATTGCTAGAGGATGATTGTTGATAGCAAAAGTCACTTTATGCCCAGCGTTGGTAAAAGCCTTCGCGAGGCAGATACAACGTACAATGTGGCCCATTCCGACTTGGTTTGACGCATCGCAACGAAACATCACATGCTGAACACTCATATAGATTTAATACTCATAAATTGAATGTGACTGGCCTGCTTAAAACAACCCTTGCAGATTAAAATCTACCGTTTGCTTTAACACAAAATGAAGTGCATTTTTAACATTTTTAGCCACTAAACGGTAGCTTAGCGACGTGAATTGGCTAGGGTAAAATGAAGATGTGCTGCTAAAAAACACAATCTATGTCAATTTATCCTATTGGCTCGGCTAAAAGCAGAAAACCGTGCAGTGACTAGTGATTGAGTATCTTTGAGTTTATGCTTAAACTTGAGCCCATAAAGCAGGCAAACTCGCTGCATATCATCACAATAATAAAACTGAAATCGCGCTAAGAATCCTTATGGCTAATACCAAGATCCCAAATATCTACGCAATTTTCCATTTAAACCTCGCGTTTTCTTCTATCGATAGCAGTGAACATCAGCGAGTCGTTGATCTGTGTTATTGGCCGCTACTACACTTAATTGAATCAGATGCGATTCCACTGGGTATTGAGCTAACCGCTTACACATTAGAGTGCATTCAAGCAGTGGATCCAAGCTGGATAGCAAAATTTACATCCCTACTTCATGATGGCTGCTGTGAGCTGATTGCCAGTGGTGATAGCCAAATTATCGGCCCATTGATCCCATGTAAAGTTAACATGCAAAACTTACAACTGGGCCAAAGCAGTTATCAGGACTTGTTAGCTTACCAGCCTAAGATTGCCTA
Organism: Shewanella sp. 30m-14; assembly: GCF_052977125.1. Taxonomy (NCBI): domain Bacteria; kingdom Pseudomonadati; phylum Pseudomonadota; class Gammaproteobacteria; order Alteromonadales; family Shewanellaceae; genus Shewanella; species Shewanella sp. 30m-14. The sequence continues at coordinate 77,290 of NZ_JBRILW010000015.1, forward strand.
TATCAATGAACAAGCGGTCTCGGCAGGATTACTCGATTGCTATATCGATTGTGGCTTCGAGGCTGTCGTCGTTGAATGGGACAACCCATTTTCACACAACAATGATTGGGACAAATCTTCTCGTTACCAGCCCCAAAAGCTCATTGCAGCGTCAGGCCGTACTATCAAAGTTATTTGGAATCATGCTGTTGCATTTCAAAAGTTTCAGCGTTACGCCCATGACGAGATCCCATTGGTTGAGTACCTAGAATATCTAGATAAGGCTGTCGTCGACTGCTGCGCGTTTTCGCTTTATGGCAGCGATGCCGAAGTATTCGATTACCGCCCAGGCCGTTTTAGCACTGAAAGTAAGCTCAATATTAATGAATGGCAACGGATCGCAAAGCTGTTTATCACCCTTAAACACAATGTCGATTATCATTGGGTAACGCCCTCGCAGTTATTAGCAGAAGAACGCCAATATTCAGCACTCAAAGTCCAAACAGCTGCCCATCCTATCTCGGTTAAAAAGCAGGCGAAATATAATGTCACCCGCTGGGCATTAAGTGGTCGCAACGACCTGATGCTTAACAGCCTATGTTATCAACATTATGATAAATTAAATGGTTCAACCCAAACAAGCGAACAGCAATGGCGTGCACTTTGCCGCCTTTGGGCAAGCGACTTACGAACGCACTTAACCCTTAATCGCTATCAAGATTTAACCCGTCGTTACCCACTAACCACTACGACAAGTCTGTTAGCTAATATCAGGGCCAAACATACGCTATCAAATCTGGAAAAGAGTGAGTATCACGTCCAGTTTTGCCAAGAACGAAACACGCTAAGCATTACACACCCAAAACTGACATTGGTGTTAAATGGTAAGCGCGGCATGAGTATTAAATCATTGGCTTTTGCGCGTCATAACTTCGAGCCGATTATCGGTACTCTACCCCATGGTTTTTTCGACCATATCAGTTACGCCGCTGACTTTTATTCCAACCATTTAGTGATGGAGCGATATAGTCACCGTGACCGTGTTACCGATTTAAGTTCATGTGATTTTACTATCACCGCCTCTAAAACGGGTCTGCTAATCACAGCGAACTTTATGACTCCTCAAGGGGGACTCTGTAAGTGGTACCGCTTAGAAGGTGACAAAGTGGAGTGTGGTTTTGACTTTGACCACCTCACCAGACCAGAAGCCACCATAAGACTGGGTTATCTGACGCTATTGAACTGCGAGAGGCGAAGCTGGTTTGCTTGCCATAATGGCGGCGCATTATTAGAAACCTATCATGCCGACCAAGATTTTAATCACGGTACTCCTGTTTCCTCGATAGTCTCTGCCAATAGCGCATTAGGCGCCACTGAAGGTGTTTTCTACATGGGCAGCGATAATTTAGGCCTCAGAATTGACTGGTCTCCAGGCCTGTGCGCCGCGCTGCCGATGCTTTCGAGTCAGGCAATTGAACAGCGTTATTTAAATCGAGCCTGGTTTTCTCTTGCCGAAGCTGATGAAACACTCAAAGCTGACGGCGACTTACTAAACTTTAGCTACTGCATCACACCTTGCTTAAAAACGGAGCTTTGCTAGCTTATGAATATCATCGCAATTATTGGGGCTCGGCTTAATTCGAGCCGTCTTCCCGGTAAGCACCTACTCCCTTTGGCTGGCAAACCCATCATTCAGCATATTCAAAATCGTCTTGAAAAATGTGAAACATTAACAGACATAGTGCTTGCGACCACACTCGATGACTATAACCAGCCTCTCATCGATTGGGCTAACCATAATAGCCAAGTCGTTGCCTACTCAGGTGACGTTAATGACTTGATGGGACGCATTAACCGTGTTGTTGAGCAATATCAGGCTGACCTTGTGGTATATATCTGTGGTGATTGTCCGCTTATTGATCCGGGCTTTATCGACCATGCAGTTAACGCTTTGCGCCAAAGCCCAGAATCGAACAGCATTACTCTCGACCCAAGTGTTAGTTCTATTCACGAAGGGATGGCCTTTTACACTCGCCAAGGTTGGAATAGTTTGTTTGCCAATAGCCTAAGCGAGATGGAAAAGGAGCATGTGGGTTACGCAGACAAAAGAGCTTGCTGCCTCAATGCGACAGTGATTCAAGACAGTGATGACTTTTCTGGTGTCAAACATCGAATTTCGGTGGATACAGATGCAGACTATCGCTTTATGCAGCAGCTTTATCAGCGCTGGTATTTAGAGCAACCCGCAGACTCTATCGTGTCGCTTAGTTGGGTGATGAAAACCCTTATAGCGGAAGGTTCGCTGCGGCAGGTAAATGCCCATGTCACCCAGAAAAAAGCGAATAAGAAATATCAATCTATCTCGCTATACAGCATTTACGACGCCGAAGATGATGCCATCTATCAACTGAGCGTCAAGCTCGGCGCCGCCCTTCAAGAGCGTTATGCTTTTGGGACTCAACTCCATGTGCTAGCGAATGAGCTTCTTGAGTCAATCCAGTCTCAAAACTGCCTAATTTATAACGATAAAGAGCTGTTTATTAGTGCATTAGAGAATGATGATAAAGCGTTAGGTCTTTGCTTATTTCCTAATGGGCAACAATTAGCAAAGAAGCTATCAAGGAGTGAACTCGGTCATTGCTTTAATGTTGAGTTGAGTGAGATAAGCTCTGCCTCAATCGAGCCTAACACAGTGACCGTCACGCCTATATGTTGCAGTTCAAACCCACAGCAAAATACGCCCCAAAACTCGACCACCAGCAATAACAATGTAATTGAGGCATTAAGTGTCAACCAGCTAAAGCAGCTCATAACGAGTCTGTTATAGGCTGTTCAGGATTACATTTATTGTCGAACGAATAGCCAGATTGAATACACTCTGGCTAAAGATAATAATGCGTGGCTATTGCGCTAATGCGAGTGCAAGCTGGTCACAAATATAATCAACTTGAGTGGTGTCGAGCAGTGGGTGCAGTGGTAAGGTCACAATCCCTTGGTAAAAAGCTTCGGCAGCAGGAAAATCACCGCGTTTAAACCCTAAGGAGCTGTAATAAGGTTGGGTGTGGACAGGAATATAATTAACATTGGTACCAATATTAGCCTTACGCAGATGATTAAAGACCTGCTTTCGAGCGATGTTCTCGGGTAGTTTGATTATCATCAAGTGCCATGCACTATAGCTATCATCGCGTGGTTGAACAAAATCAACACTCAGCAACTGTAAACGTTTAGCGTAATAATCGGCTAACTCGTTTCGACACGCAACTAACTGCTCAAGCTTGTCAAATTGACTCACACCTAGCGCCGCTTGTAACTCGGTCATACGATAATTAAAGCCCAGAACTTGCTGCTCATAATACCAAGGCTCGTCTACGTTTTCGCAAATAAGCTCATCTCGAGTCACGCCATGGCTACGCAACAGTTTCATCGCTTTGGCCAAAGCGGCATCATTGGTTGTTGCCGCGCCGCCCTCGGCCGTGGTGATAATCTTTACAGGGTGAAAACTAAATACTGTAATGTCACTGTATTGGCAGCTTCCAAGCGGACGGTTTAAATAACTGGCACCAATGCAATGCGATGCATCTTCAATCACTTTAAAGTCAAACTCTTGAGCCAAGCTTGCCAAGGTCTGCATATCACAACTGTGACCAGCTAAATGCACGGGGATCACCACTTTAGGTAAGCCCCCCAACGCCTCAGCCTGTATCAGTTTTAAACGCAACTTAACCATATCCATGTTGCCAGTAGCGGGTTCTACATCGACAAAATCAACCGAAGCACCACAGTACAGGGCGCAGTTAGCCGAAGCGACAAATGTGATAGGGCTCGTCCAAACACAGTCACCGTCGCCAACACCCAACGCTAAACAGGCAATATGAAGAGCTGACGTCGCGCTATTGACAGCGATGGCATATTGAGCTCCTGTAAACTGGCAAATGCGTGACTCGAAAAGAGGCACTTGCGGGCCTTGAGTCAAAAAGTCTGATTGCAGGACCTGTACTACAGCATCAATATCACTTTGAGTGATATGCTGTTTGCCGTATTGGATCATAAACCTAGGTTCTCATCCAAAGCTAAAATTTCATCCGAGTTCAAAAAGTGAGGATTGTTACCTGAGTGGTATTCGTAACCTAGCTCAACTAACTGACCTTGCTCACCTAACATGTTGGTTGAGTATTCATTACTTCGGCCAAAAAAGGTAATGCTTGGGGTGATCACAAAATGGTCGTCAAACTCAATGGTGTGGTGCGAGTCATCGGCAGGACACATGATTTCATGCATTTTTTCGCCAGGACGAATACCAATGATTTTATGTTCTAAATCGGGGGCGTAGGCCTGTGCTAAATCAGTCACTCGTACTGAGGGGATCTTAGGAACAAAAATCTCACCGCCTTGCATGCGCGAGAAATTCTTAAGCACAAAGTCGACGCCATCTTGCAGCGAAATCCAAAAGCGAGTCATCTCTTCATGGGTGATGGGTAAACAGGTTTCGCCTCTTGCTACAATCGATTTAAACAGGGGTACTACTGAGCCACGTGAACCAACCACATTGCCATACCGAACAGCAGAAAAGCGGGTCTTTCCTTCACCAACAATATTATTAGCAGCCACAAACAACTTGTCAGAAGCCAGCTTAGTAGCGCCATACAAATTAATCGGATTGGCGGCTTTATCTGTTGATAACGCTATGACTTTTTCAACATCATTTTCAATGGCTGCTTTAATCACATTCTCTGCACCATGGATGTTCGTTTTAATACATTCCATTGGATTGTATTCAGCAGCAGGAACCTGCTTAAGCGCAGCGGCATGGATAACAAAATCTACATCACGAAAAGCTTGTTTTAATCTATCACCATCGCGAACGTCGCCAATAAAATAGCGCATACAAGATTGATTAAACTCTTGCTGCATCTCGTACTGTTTTAGCTCATCGCGTGAAAAGATAATAAGGCGTTTTGGCTTATAACGTTCAAGAATGGTTCTTGTGTACATTCTTCCGAATGAACCCGTGCCACCCGTTATCAATATTGATTTATTATTAAACATTACTTTCCACCATCGCCCTTCAAAATATAAGCTGTCAAAAAAATATCACTGGCACCTGCTTAATTATGATTATCGCAATATGCGTGCCAAAAATAAAACCGCTAAATGCTAGTCTAATCGATTCGATCACCCCTTCACTAGCGAAAACAAACTCATCACTCAATCGAATAACTAAAATTGCTTATTTATACCACTAATTAAGCTATATCATGGCAATTTAGCACTGCTTACATAAAAATGTGGTATTAAAATTGCTTCGCCCAAGCATACCGACTTTCTAGTTGTAATGCTCGTGCTATAACGGTTTCTAAGCACTCAAGATGAATACACTGAGGACAAAATGCAAAGCGCTAATCTAAATACCTTTAATACTTTTGCGATAAGTCAGTTTAATGAATACTACTTACCTAGTGTAAACCGCCAAGCCTTTGAAAAAGTTGATTCAAAGACCCATTTTGACAAAATGTTTAAAGCGTCGTTTACACGAGAAAATCAACTCCACATTATCATAGGTCTAGATTCTGGATTACTGGCTAACTATGTTCTTGAATTAGCCTTCCCTGAAGATAGCCAATTTATATTTGTTGAACTAGAAACCGTCCTAGATGTACTCAGTGTTGATATTCCCGATGAGTTAAAACAAAAGATAACCATCTGCTCCATAAATGAATTAAACGAAGAGCTTAATTGCCGTAATAACCCCATCTTTATCACTAAAGATAAACTCCAGGTTCATCAATCTCTAGCCGTTAAAAGTCAGCATTTACAAGAATACTCGCAGTTAAATAGCGATGTAATAAAACTTGTAAACCAAGCCAGATGTGAGCATAAAAGCTCATTTAACCAAGAAGTGTTTGTTGAACAGCAACTACTGAACCTAACCGAGAATCATATTCCGGCATCGATCCTTAAACATCGGTATCAAGGCAAAACCTGTATTGTCACTGCTGGCGGCCCCTCTTTAGACGATCATTTAGGCTGGATTAAAGCCAATAGAGACGATTTGTTCATTATTGCCGTCTCGCGTGTAGCTGCAAAACTCACTAAAGAAGGCGTTGCGCCACAAATTATTGTTTCAGTCGATCCTCAAGAATTAAGCCTAGAAGTCAACAGCGAGATGATGGCGCTACATGAAACGAGCTTATTGATCCACTCCTACCACGTATGCGCACGCATTCTGTCTCAGTGGTCTGGGCGTCACCTTTTTACAGGCACTCGATTACTTTGGGATGAAACTGACGATAAAGGCAATATTGACTCAGTTGGCCCAACGGTCACCAATGCCGCGATTGAAATAGCAGCAAAACTCGGCTTTACCCAAGTATTGTTAACCGGAGCTGATTTTTGTTATTCACAAACAGGCCATACTCATACAAGTGGAACGCTTGAGGCTAATCTTGGACCCAATATGGGGCATATCGGTGAATGGGTCGAAACCTATTCTGGAGATAAAGCCGAAACGATTTTTCAGTTAACTGAAGCAAAGAAAGCCTTAGCGTATCAAGTTAATACCCTTGATAATTGTAAAGTCATTAATTTATCAATCAATGCTGCAGTCGTTCCTAATATCGACTACCTGCCTTTAGATAACATCATTATCGAACCTGCGAACTGTTGTCATAAAACACTATTGGCCTTTGTAGACAGTTATACGGTGTCACCAACAAAACATTACCAATATTGTTTGAAACAGGTAAGCCAAGTTGTGAAGGACTTACAAGAGATAACCCAATTAGCGCAATCAGCCTTAACGCTTGTTCACAAAGCGAAAAATGCAGCCTTGCTGGAGAAAATTGAATACAAGATTAATAAGCGTCATAGTAAAATAGCGAAAGTCATCAAATTCTATGGCTACTTGGCATTTAGTCGCTTCTTATCTACCTCTGATAGCTCTAAATGGTCTCAAAGCCAGATAGAGCAGATGAGCATCGATTATTATCAAGCATTTGTGAGCGTATCAGAGCGACTGCTTACCATTATCAAACAGGCTGAAAAACGTTGTTATTCACGTCTTGCTGAACTAAACCCGCAAACTGAATTAGCCCAACTCATTAGACAGTGGCAGCAAGACAATCAACCCGGTCGAGCCTTAGTATGGGCACATCACTTACCTCGCGAGCTAACGCCTGGTGAACTTGAGGCCACTGAGCCTTTAGTTCATGAATTCAAACTGCAATTAACCGATCATCAGCGATATAAATCTAAGCTTGCCACAGGTTACTCACTAGAAGATGTGTTCGATAAATTGGTTACCTTGGTGTTAGATAAAAACCTACAAGGTCTAGCCTTGATGGTTAACACATTAAGTACAAGAGTCACTGAAAGTGACTTAGCAAAACGCCTATACCACTTAGCAAATTCCTATTACCTAGAGTTGCAAGGTGATAGTCAGCAAGCATTATCAACCTTATTAGAGCTGAGTTCAGAGCAATTTACTGAAGTTGAATTCAAACAAATCAGTATATTAGCGCTTAGGTTAGGACAATTAGAACTTGCAGCAATCGCATTGCAACAGTTAGTCACCTTTAGTGATGATTATCTGCCTCAATATGCCCATATACTCAAGCTTCAGGGGCAAGCTCAGTTTGCTCTCAACACCTATATGGATTATTTAAATAAATATACTGACGATATTTTGGTATGGCTAAAATTAGGTTCTTTCCTGATTGAAATAGAGCAAATACAAACTGCTAAAGATGTTTTTCAGCAAGTGCTTAATCTAGACCCTACGAACCAGATAGCCGCCAATCAACTGACGAAAATCATATAGACGAATGCGCCGCTGTCTACATTTGTTAGCAGCGGTATCTAATTCCTATACAAAGTTTTATAATCGCCTTCATTAATTTTCCTGTGATTTGGTTTTTGGAGATCATCGCTTGGCACATACTTATATTCCATTTGAACAATACAAACGTAAATGGATTTTTAATCATAAAGACCTTCCTGTTACCGATGAAGACAAGGCGCTTATTTTGCCGCTTGATCAGAAGTCATCAATGGAAGTTTGGAATAAGTGGATAAGCAACAAAAGTAGCCGCACAGAACAGTTCACTAAAGGTGACTGGGCAGCTAAAGACACTGCTTGGGTGTTAACCGAACACTGGCAAAGTGCTTGGGATAGTGAAGATCCTGCTTTACCTGAAGGTTTTAGCGAGCATTTTGATTGGGCTGACGACGCCCCCGTATATTTCTGTTACGACAAGTACCAAGTGATTGAAACTCGCTGGGATGTATTTGTGCGTAACTGGAAGTCTTTCCTGTTCTTTGATGATGGTCCACTGCTGATCTCTGCAAAGCAAAAGCAGACAGCACTATTTCACCAAAATGGTCAGTTCCAGTTAGGTTCTCGTGGCTAATTGCCGGCCGTTACCTACCATTTCGAGGTTATTATGAAGTTCATTTCGACCCTATTATTAGCAACCAGTGTGTTGGTTTCATCGTCATTGCAAGCTAAAGAGGTTTCTGGCGTTCAGTTAGATGACTCAATCAATATCGCCAGCCAAACATTGGTGCTCAATGGCGCAGGTGTGCGCAGTAAGTTCTTTATCGACTTGTATGTTGGCAGCTTATATGTGCCAACAGCCCTCGACTCTGCCCAAGCGGTACTTGATGCGCCAAGCGCTGCCGTTCGTCTTAATATCACTTCGGGTATGATCACCGCCGATAAGATGAAAGATGCCATCACCGAAGGTTTTTCTGATGCAACTGACGGCAATACCACGCCAATAGCCGCTCAAATCGAGCAATTTATGGGGCTGTTTAGCGCTGAAATTGTTGAAGGTGACCAATTTACCTTATTAGCCGATAAAGCTACCGGCGTCACCGCGTACAAAAATGGTCAAGCTCAAGCAACCATTGCGGGTGAAGACTTTCGTCAGGCATTGCTAAAGATCTGGTTAGGTAAAGAGCCTGCCCAGAACAGCTTGAAAGAAGCCATGCTGGGCCAATAGCAGCCACTTGTAGACGATAAATAGTTAAAACTTAAATGTGACATCCAGGGCGGCTGCGCCTTGGTTGTCGATATCCTCAACACTGTTTTGCGGATTGAGCTCTAACTCACCATTAAAGAAATACCCCGCATAGGCATTAACGCTTACAGAGCGCGAGATATCCCAGCCGACTCTTGCAAAGCTTACCCACTCGTCAATTTCTGCAGTATTTTGTTTATCGGCAATTAAGAAACGATTAGTGCGTTTAGATGCCCCAAGGCCGACGTTCCAATCAGATGCCAGCTGATAGCTAAGCTCTAAGCCTGCCGGTCCACTAAAACCTGCTGAGAATGGATTTCCGAGTTTCAAGTTTTCAGTGATCTGCCAGTTAACTGCAATAAACGGTACGGTTCTAACTTCATCAATATCATTCAGATACGCGACCCCAATACCTAATACATTTCCCGAGTCAAAACGATACATACCGGATAACACGGCACCATAACTTTGTGCATTACTCGATGATGCGCTGTCGGCATATGCATATTGCAACTTTGGCGCAAGCATGAACATCCAGTTTTTGTTGGGACGATAAGAGAGAGATAAACTCGCTTTGTAACGTTCAATCTTATCCCAGGTTTGAGTGCTATCTTTTAGACGTGCCGAGCGCCAATCATAATCTAAATTATCATAACCAACACCCGCACCTATCGACCACTGCTTACTGAGGCGCATATTAGCTTTAAAATCAAACATCCACTGGTCACGCTGTAACTCATTACCGTCATCACCAACAGATGCTGTGCCCGTTGTTATCCTTGAAGCACTTAATGTAAAAGGGCTCGGTCGATAAGATGATGGTTTCCCGTTCTCTTTAGCTAATACTGTTGGGGACACAATCAATGTTGATAAGGCAAGTACGCTCACTGCCAGAGGCTTTTTCATATTGCTAACTCCATTAGCTAATCATTATTCAGGCAACATGTAATAACACTAGTTCATTGCAACTCTACCTTACGATAAAGCTTAGCTACAGGATCATTTTGTATCTAATTAATCGTTTATAGCATTCGTTTATAGCATTAGTTCATCACGAGCACTCATCGCAATGGCTCGGTTATTACTAAAGCGGAACGACCCTAATAACAAAGAGCTAAAGCGCCTTGTTATTTATCCTTAACTGACTTTATAAGCCCTTAAGAACATCTCTACCGTCTCGTTAATGTACTGCTCACGTTCGGCAAGTAAATCACTCACGTCTAAGCCAAGATCAAGTCTCATACGTACCTCACCAAAAATCATCAAACAAAGGCGCACCGCGCAATGCTGAGGATGATTGAACTCATACACACCAAGTGTAGAAACCCGTGTTAAATAGTCTCGCAATAAACCTAAAATATGCTTAGGCCCCGCGCTATAGAATAACTGTGAGATCTCTGGGTGCGAGTCAGCTTGTGACACGCAAGCTTTAAAAACGGTGACAGCTTCGGGGCTGGTTATCACCTCGCCAAAGTGTTTGGCAAACAAAGATAAGCTGGCCTCTGGCGTTGATGGATCTGACAACAACTCTTGATTGACCCCATGTACTAGGCACTTAGACTCAATCGATGCAACGAAGAGATCGTCTTTACAGCCAAAATGAGAGTACACCGTTTGTTTCGAGACCCCCGCTAACTTAGCCACTTCATCCATGCTGGTATTGGGAAAACCCTGCTCGCAAAAGAGATCTTTTGCAGCCTGCAAGATCTGCTCACGCTTTTGCTCACTTCGACTCAATACTGGTGAATTCATAAAGGGCTTCACTCCTGCGGTAGGCCTTGTTGGTAAATCACTCGTGCTATTTAAGCATAAGATGGACTATCCAGTCCATTTAGCACGCAAATGGACTGGACAGTCTAGTTTTGAATCACTAGACTAGGCAGTCTAGTTTAACCAATTTTTAACCTAATGCACAAAATTGCGTTACCAATACAGGCTGAAAGTAATGAATATCAAAAGAGTTATAACTCGTCGTAAGCTGCTACTTAGCTTAGTTGTAGTCACTCTATTGCCAGCATGCCAGGACTCATCGGTCGAGCAAGCTGCTACGCCAAGTTATCAGTCTGTTAATGCAGAGGTGTTAAATCTCAGTGAGGGCTATGAATTTGTTCAAGAATTTTCAGGTACCATTCGTGCTGGTAACACCACTGGTATAGGTTTTGAACTGGCGGGAAAAATTAACACCTTAGCCGTTGATAGTGGTGACAGAGTCAAACAAGGCCAACTACTGGCAAAACTCGATACTCGCCTGTTAATGGCTGAAAAAAATGAGTTAGATGCAAGTCTCTCGCAAAACAAAGCTGACGTAGACTTAGCTAAGGCCACATTAGACAGAAGCCTAGGGTTGCAACAACAAGGCTATGTATCAGAGCAGCAGCTTGATGAACTCAAAGGCCAACTGAGCAGTTTACTGGCAGCCAAAAACCGCTTACATGCGTCATTACTTGCTAACCAATTAAAAATTGAAAAGTCAGACTTACTCGCCCCCTTTGATGGCGTTATTAGCAAGCGAAGCCATAACTTAGGTGAGGTCATCGGTGTCGGCAGCCCAGTTTTCACCATCATAGAGCAAAATAATGTTCAGGCGTATGTAGGGGTGCCAGTCGAAATAGCCAATAACTTGGTGGCAGGTCAAGGTGTCGACTTAAGAGTCAGGCAGCAACACTACCCTGCAAGCATTGCTGGTATTGGTGCCGAGCTAAACCCAGTGACTCGCACAGTTGAAGTGAGGCTGACTCTGCCCGCTGACGCTAATGTTATTAACGGTGAGCTAAGTTACTTAAACTACGATAAAACCATCATCAATCAAGGCTATTGGGTGCCGATAAGTGCATTAACCGATGGTGTGCGCGGATTATGGAATATTTATGTCCTGACTCAAACTGATGAACCACTGTTTAGCATCGAACGTCGGGATGTTGAGATCATCTATACCGCTAAAGATAAAGCCTTTATCAATGGCGCGGTTAGCCCTAATGAACAATACGTCTCACAAGGGTTACATAAACTGGTCGCGGGTCAATTGGTCACTCGCCAAACTCAGCTCGTGACGAGGTAACGCAGATGGTTAAGTCATTAGTTGAAAATGGACGCCTAATCAGTCTGATCATAGCCCTGCTGATTGTCGCAGGCTTTGGCGCAATATCTAGCCTGCCACGTATGGAAGATCCTGAGATCACCAACCGCTTTGCATCGGTGATCACTCATTATCCTGGCGCCTCTGCCGAGCGAGTCGAAGCATTAGTTACCGAGGAACTTGAAAGTGAGCTGAGACGGCTTGAAGAGTTAAAGCTGGTGCAGTCCACATCAAGACCCGGGATCTCTGTCATCCAACTTGAATTAAAAGACAGTGTGGTAGAAACCGCGCCCGTATGGTCTAGAGCACGAGATTTAATCGCAGATGCCAAAGCTCAGCTGCCAGCGTCAGCACAAAATCCCACTCTTGACGACCAACTCGGTTACGCCAATACCGCTATACTCGGCATCGCATGGCGCGGTGGCGGCGAAGTGCGTACCGATATGCTTAACCGCTACGCTAAAGAATTGCAAAGTCAGCTACGGCTACTCAGTGGCACCGATTTTGTTAACATCTATGGCCAACCAACTGAAGAGATCTTGGTCCAGCTGGACGGTAATAAAGTTAACCAGTTAGCCCTATCAGCGCAGTCTATCGCACAAATTTTACAAAATGCCGATGCTAAGGTATCTGCAGGTGAGATCAATAACGACAACTTTCGTGCGCTCATCGAAGTCTCCGGTGAACTTGACTCGATTGCACGCATCGGCCAAGTGCCGTTAAAAGTTACCGAGAATGGGCAGATAATCCGTTTAGGTGACATTGCACACATTAGTCGTCAACCCAAAGAACCCGCCAACAGCATTGCGCTAATAGAGCAACAACAAGGCGTGATGGTCGCCGCAAGAATGCTCAGTAACACCCGTGTCGACCTTTGGCTTGAACAAGTTAGGCTGTCAGTTAATGAGTTACAAAGCAGTATTCCTGCCAATATCGAGATTGAGTGGCTATTTGACCAAGAAGGTTACACCACAGATAGACTAAGCGATTTAGTGGGCAGCTTATTATTAGGCTTTGTGATTATCTTAGTGGTGTTGATGCTGACACTCGGACTGAGAAATGCCCTTATAGTCGCATTGTCATTGCCTCTCACCGCGCTTTTCACCTTAGCCTGTATGAAATATATTGGCCTACCAATCCACCAAATGTCGGTCACAGGTCTTGTGGTCGCGCTGGGTATTATGGTCGATAACGCCATTGTGATTGTTGATGCCATCTCTCAGCGCCGCCAAAAAGGCATGGATAGTCTCAGTGCCGTGAAAGAAACCTTGCAGCACCTATGGTTACCTTTAGCTGGCTCAACCATTACCACGATGCTCGCCTTTGCGCCAATTGTGTTAATGCCTGGCGCTGCCGGTGAGTTTGTTGGCGGCATTGCTATCTCGGTCATGTTTGCCTTACTCGGCTCTTTTATTATCTCGCATACGATTATTGCAGGTCTTGCCGGCCGCTTTGGCGCTGATGGCAAAGGCACTCACTGGTATCACCACGGTATTAACTTACCCTTTATGAGCAATGCCTTTAGGCAAACATTGACGCTTGCGTTATCACGCCCTTTGCTAGCAGCTGTGGTCATCGGCGTATTACCCGTGATGGGCTTTATTGCCGCAGGCAAGATGACCGAGCAATTTTTTCCGCCATCTGACAGAGATATGTTTCAAATTGAAGTCTATCTCGCTCCGCAAGCCAGTATTAGCAATACCCGAGCGCAAGTGGCAAAAATCGATGCTAACTTACGCCAAACGGATGGCATAACTCGAATTGATTGGGTCGTCGGCGGCAATGTGCCCTCTTTCTATTACAACCTATTACAGCGCCAGCAAGGGGCGAGTAATTATGCCCAGGCTATGGTAAAAGCCCGAGATTTTGCTACCGCAAATCAGTTGATCCCTCAGCTGCAAATTTCACTCGATAAACAGTATCCAGGCGCACAAATTATTGTGCGTAAGCTCGAGCAAGGTCCACCATTTAATGCCCCTGTAGAGGTGCGTATTTTTGGCCCCAATCTTGACCAGCTTAAGCTACTTGGCGAGCAAGTTCGCAAAGCGTTATCGGATACTCAAGATGTTATCCATACCCGTGCCACCCTAAGTGCTGGGGCGCCCAAAGTCTGGTTCCAGATCAATGAAGACGCCAGCTTAATCAGCGGTCTGTCATTAACCGATATCGCTAAACAGATAGAAATGGCCACCACTGGTATTAAAGGCGGCAGTATTTTGGAGCAAACTGAATCCCTGCCGGTGCGCGTTAGATTGGGTGACAGCACCCGCGAGCAACAAACCAAACTGTCGGCTATCACGCTAGTGTCGGGTCAAGGTACTGGTATCCCGTTATCGGCGATTTCAAGCAGTCAAATTGAGGTGAGCCGCGGCGCGATCCCTAGACGTGATGGCCAGCGAGTCAACGTGATTGAAGCTTACATTACAGCTGGCGTGTTACCACAAACTGTAGTGGATAATGTGAATGCTAAACTCGACGCGATTGAGCTGCCTAGTGGCTACCGCCTAGAGCTCGGTGGTGAAAGTGCTAAACGTAATGAGGCGGTAGGCAACTTAATGTCTAATCTGGTCCTTGTGATCACTCTGCTGTTGGCCACGGTAGTATTGTCGTTCAACTCGTTTAGACTCACTGGGATCATTTTATTTAGCGCCATTCAGTCTGCAGGCTTAGGCCTACTCGCGGTATATACATTTGGTTATCCGTTTGGCTTTACAGTGATTATCGGTTTATTAGGTTTAATGGGGCTTGCGATTAATGCGGCTATCGTCATTTTAGCCGAGCTTGAAGAGGTGCCAGCCACGCGAAATGGCGATACCCACTTGATTGTCGAACTTGTCTCCAGCTGTGGCCGCCATATCGGTTCAACGACCATTACAACCATTGGTGGATTCCTGCCGTTAATCATTGCAGGAGGCGGTTTTTGGCCGCCCTTTGCCATTGCGATAGCTGGCGGAACCTTACTGACGACCTTACTTTCATTAGTATGGGTGCCAACAATGTATTACTTGATTATGCGGCCTAAGAAAGTTAAACAGCTAAGCCCAAATGCCCCGCTAGCAAGTGACGAAGTCAGTCGTTAACGGTTTGTTCCTCGGTATTGAGCATCACTCCCTTACTCACATAAGTAATGGGAGTGGTTATATTAAGAAGAGTACTGCAAGAACGACTCATTCAAGGGCATTCAGACTGATGCTATGAGTATTCAAGTGAGATTAAAAAGAGATTTCAACACTATTCAAACACGATTTAACGGCTATAACATATAGCCGTGTATAAGAAGTCGCTGTGGAAGCACAGCAGTTGAACATCAAAGCTAAGTTAATCTAATACACATCAAAGCTAATCATTAAAGCTAATCATTAAAGCTAAGCGCACAATTAAGCTAATTTGGAGTGTGCGACTAATATCTGATAGATTTGATCCTTAAGTGCCACCCGCTCCGCCTTTAACGCCATAAAGTGCGCATCACTGGTCGGCACTTCATTTTCTTCAAAACCACGAATTTGATGATCGAGTTGATGATATCGTTTCGCTAACACGCAAAATGCTTTATTGCGGCTCTTAAGCTCAATAATCGCTGACAAGTATTCTGGAAACTCGTGGGTCAGCAAGTGGTTTTCACCCAACATATTTCTCTCCTTATTATGTATTCATTATTATGCAACCAGTAGACATTATCGTCGTTAGCTTAACGCTTAGCTAGCGATCGCAGTTATTTCACATCCTGCTTACTGTAAAGATATCTTTAGCCAATTTGTTATCAATGGTTAACTTATAGACCTGCATCAATTCTTTTTAAAAAGAATTCAATTACATTGACTTAACCCTCAGCAAAAATTGAAACTGTATGAACTATAAAAATTGGCCGATTGCTAAGCAAATTGGCATGCTTGCTTTATTACTCACCGTACTCATTTTTGGCTTTCTTGGCTGCGTTTCCTATTTAACCGCATCAGATGTGTTAAGAGATAAGGGCATTAGCGCGATGCAGGCTCAAACCAAAGGCACTGCAGATTTAATCGAGCTGCAATACGAGAGTCTATTATCGCTCGCCAAGCGTAATGCTGACGTGTTTCGCGCCATGTATCCTGGTAACTTCCATAAACCAGATAAAACGGTCCGAGTCATGGGAGTTGAAACGCCAGCGCTCAGGCATGAAAGGGAACAAATTAACGCCTCTAAGAGTAAAGTCGACCGCTACTCTAACTTAACTGGCGGCAACGCAACCGTATTTGTTCGCGAAGGTGATAACTTTATCCGCATCTCGACTTCGTTAAAAAAGTCTGATGGTAAACGGGCATTAGCGACCTACCTTGATAAACAGCATCCTGCTTATAATGCCATGTTAAAGGGCAATGACTATGAAGGTTATGCTCAGCTGTTTGGTAAAGACTACATGACTATCTACCGCCCAATTAAAGATAGTAGTGGCAGCGTAATCGGCATTTTATACATAGGCTTCGATATCAGTGGTTCATTAGCACAATTACGCGGTGCGATTAATAAGCTCCAGTTAGAAGAGTCTGGCCACTATTTGTTAGTACGTAAATTAGACCACACCATAGTCGCTCATCCAAAGCACTCTGCTGGTAGCAAAGTCAACACTGACATCCTTGATGGGATAACCCTAGAGCAAGCTCTAACTCACCTTGGCTCGTGGGAATATACCAATAGTAAGGGAAAAACCGCTTATGCCTATACCATCGATATCCCAGGCTGGAACTGGTCGCTGATTGGGCAAGTGGATGGCGCAGAGCTTAACGAAGAAAGTGTTACCTTACTCAACATTAATATGGGCGTGTCGTTAATCGGCATGATGGTCATTACCTTGCTGTTGTCTTTGGTTCTGGTTCGAGCTCTCAAACCACTTGGAACATTACAAAATCAGCTTGAAAAGCTGGGTTCGGGCGATCTGTCCCAACACTTTGCTGCTAGCGAGGCTAACAGCAAAAATGAGGTAGATTTAATCACTAACAGTACCGCTAAGATGGCGACGAATCTCAGGGAGCTTATATTAGCTTTGCAGCAGTCGGTCACCGCACTGCAAACACATTCTAACCACACTCAAGAGACCGCTCGTTTAAATGGTGAAGAAGCACAATCCTTAATGGCACAAACAGACCAAATCGCCACAGCCATCGAAGAGATGTCAGCCTCTGTACGCGATGTTGCTAACCATGCAAATGAAGGTGCGAGCATGAGCCAGCGAGTCGATGATGCAGCCAAAGGTGGGCAAGCCCTTCTTAATGACTTAGTTAATGGCCTACAAAGCCTAAGTAATCAACTGACTGATAGCCACAATAGTGTCGAAGTGGTCAATAAAGAGAGTCAAGCAATCAGCCAAGTTACCGAAGTCATTAACAGCATTGCCGAGCAGACCAACCTGCTTGCACTAAATGCAGCCATTGAAGCGGCGAGAGCGGGTGAGCAAGGTCGAGGTTTTGCCGTCGTCGCCGATGAAGTGCGCACCCTAGCGCAGCGAACTCAAACGTCTATAGCCGAGATTGGAAAAACCATTACTCAGCTGCAGTCTCAAGTGAAACTGACTGCTGGGCAGATGAACCAAAGTAATGAGCTTGGTGATGCCTCTGCCGCTCAAGGTAATGAAGCGATTGTACAGCTTATAGAGATCAACAGCAGCATTGCAGAACTCGCCACAACAGCCAGTAGTATTGCCAGTGCGACAGAGCAACAAAGTGCTGTAGCCGAAGAGATCACTCGCAATCTACATCAAATTACCGAACTTGCTAGAGACGGCGAACAACGCGCTGGAGACAGTGTCGATTCAGCTGAAAGCTTAGCTTCTATTGCCAATGAGATTAATACTAAGATCAGCGTGTTTAAGGCGTAATGTTTCAGCCAAGAGCACAATGACTCATCAATGAAGTCACAAAGGCAGCCGAGAGAGCTGCCTTTTTCTTTGTTCAAACAAGCTGAAGACACATGCTATAGCTCTGATTTTAAATATATTTAACTGATTAACTGCTAGATTTTTTAACTAACAGCGTTCTATAATCCGGCCACATTCATGTATAACAGTGTTGTTTCACAATACTGTTATACAACACAACGACCATTCATATTGAGTACCTATATGTTACGCAACTTTTTCATCGTTTGTTTCATCTTGATTATGGCCGGCTGTGCCAGTCCGCAAATTAATTCGGTCCAGGGTAAGAAATTACTGATCATTGCCGGTGAAGGACTCAATACCACCTATGAAGATAGCCCCGCCGCAAATGGTTTTCTTTTTGAAGTAGGTAAAACCTTTGCCACAGATCTTGGTCATAAACTGGAAGAGTTTGGCTTTGAGTCTTATCTGTTTGTCAGCAAAGACTCGGCGACCTATAAGCAAGAGTATCAACGCGCAGTAAACCGCTTGATGACCGACGAAACCATTGATGGTGTCGCTGAAATAAAAGTGCTGCATACTAAAAATGATAAGGTTAATGAAATTGCAGTTTACGCAACGTATTTCACTACTGATCTGATGGTCAAAGGCTGCGATCTACGCACCTCTAAAAATTGCTATAGCGTCAAAGAGCTAGACAAAATAGGCGATAAAATCTATCAAATTGTCGACCAAAAAACTGAGCAGTTTAATGACACCCCCGTATCAGAAATGGTAATGGACACCTCGCTGTTTATCTATCGCGCCGAGCTATAATAATTGACTCATTGACATGTTCTGCCACTAGGCTTCGGCTGAAGCCTAGTAATCCTTTACTTTCCCTTAGCCTGTACCAGCCTTTCTTAGCACCTTCTTTTACCATCTCAGCTTACCCTTAAAAGATTGATGGGCTGAGGCTCAACCTACAATAAACAAGAGTTAGGCTTTACTCCTTACCTACCCAGCTTATACCGTTTTAGCTTGCATCATCTTAGCTCGTATTATCTTAGCTCGTATCATCTTAGCTTTCCGTAAGTGAGCCAGCGAACGTTCCGTCAAGCGTAAGGCCGTAGGCCGCTCCGCTTTCATCGTCTTTGCTTTCACCGTCTCAGCTTTTCCTAGCTCCTAGAACCTGCTTTCCCTAGCACCTGTTTCTACCTTCTTTAAAAACAAAAAGCCCCGCATTAGCGGGGCTCATACTTAACCATTCAACTGTTTAAAGATTAATCTTCTTTTTCAGCGTCACGGTCCATATTCTCAGTCGTTTCAAGCCATAGAGCATTGATAATACCGAAAGAACAGGCTAACAATACGCCTAAAATCCAAGCAAAATACCACATAATCTAGGCTCCTATTAGTAAAGTGAGGTCTTGTTCTTTTCGATGAAGTCGCGAGATAAACGACCAAACATCTTCAAGTAAGTCCAAACAGTGTAGCTAAGTACAATCGGTACAAAGATGATTGCAGCCCATGTCATCACGGTTAGTGACATCTCACTCGCTGTCGAATCCCACATAGTCAAACTGACGTTTGGCTCTAGTGAAGATGGCATAACGAATGGGAACATTGCTGCGCCACACGTTAGAATAACCGCTGCAATACCTACTGAGCTAAAGAAGAACGCAAAACCTGAACGGTTAATGCGGCTACATAGCAATACTAAAATAGGCATAAGTAGGCCAATCACTGGGAACGCCATAGTCAGTGGATACTTATCGTAGTTCACTAACCAAGCGCCTGCTTCAACAGCAACTGTTTTAAGGGTTGGGTCAGAAACGCCATACGTGTCGATAGCTGAAGTAATCACGTAACCGTCAATACCATTCACTAACCACACACCCGCAGCGCCGAAGAATACGAATAGTGCTACAGATAGCAACTGCGACATCTTAGCAGCGCGTTCGCGTAGCTCGCCTTCTGTCTTCATTTGTAGCCAGGTTGAGCCCTGTAGCATAAACATGCTCACGCTCACTAGGCCAGCTAGAATACCAAAGCCATTTAGTAAACCGAAGAAACCGCCGTGGTATGTCGCACGCAAGTATTCGTCAAAGTTAAACGGAACACCTTGTAGCAAGTTACCAAACGCAACACCGATGATTAGTGGCGGAACAAAACCACCCACAAACAGTGCCCAGTCCCAAGACTTACGCCATCTTGGATCTTCAATCTTTGAACGGTAGTCAAAACCTACAGGGCGTAGGAATAATGCAAACAGTGTTAACATCATTGCCACGTAGAAACCTGAGAAAGACACGCCGTAGACCATAGGCCAAGCTGCGAACAATGCACCACCCGCGGTGATCAACCAAACTTGGTTACCATCCCAATGCGGTGCAATAGAGTTAATCATGATACGGCGATCAGTGTCGTCTTTACCGATAATCGGTAATAAGGCACCCACACCCATATCGAAGCCATCTGTGACAGCGAATCCGATGAAAAGCACACCAATCAGTGCCCACCAGATAAATCTTAACATTTCATAATCAAACATAATCAGATCTCCAGTTTAGGCATCAAGCTTTTCAAAGTGATAGCGACCCGTCTTCAAACAGCTTGGGCCAATACGCGCGAACTTAATCATTAGATAAAGCTCAATCACTAGTAAGATTGAATAAAATAGCGTGATAGAAATAATACTGAACATTAAATCGCCTACAGACAAGCTAGAGGCTGACATAAATGTCGGCAGTACTTCAGAAATCGTCCAAGGTTGACGGCCGTATTCAGCCACAAACCAACCACACTCAATCGCAATCCACGGTAGTGGTAAGCTGTAAAGTGCCGCTTTAAGAACCCATTTCTTCTCTTCGATTTGATGACGCGTGCTCTGCCAAAATGCAGCAGCAAACACTAATAACATCACCATACCGGCACCAACCATGACACGGAAAGACCAGAACATAGGTGCTACGTTTGGAATCGAGTCATTAGCCGCGGCTTTGATTTGCTCTTCTGTTGCGTCAGTCACTTTGTCAGTGTAACGCTTCAGTAGTAAGCCATAACCTAAGTCAACTTTAGCGTCTTCAAATGCCGCTCTAACTTCAGGCGTTTCATTACCGTTACGCAATTGCTCAAGCAGACCGTATGCAACCATACCGTTACGAATACGCACTTCATGCTCTGCAATTAAGTCCTTGATACCCGTTACTTGCTCATCAAGTGAACGAGTGGCAATGATACCCATAGCATAAGGAATTTTGATTGCGTAATCAGTGTGCTGGGTTTCCTGATTAGGGAAACCTACTGCAGTAAAGGCTGCTGGAGCAGGCTCAGTGTGCCACTCAGCTTCAATTGCTGCTAACTTAACACGTTGTACTTCACCCACCTTGTAGCCTGACTCGTCACCAAGAACGATTACAGACAAGATAGATGCCATACCGAAACTTGCAGCAATCGCAAACGAGCGACGTGCAAATGGTAAGTCACGCTTCTTCAAGATGTAGTAAGCACTGATTGCTAGAACGAACATCGCACCGGCAACATAACCTGACGCTACAGTGTGAACAAACTTCACCTGCGCAACTGGGTTAAAGAGTACTTCGCCCCAGCTGGTCATTTCCATACGCATGGTTTCGTAGTTGAATGTGCTACCCACTGGGTTTTGCATCCAGCCGTTAGCCACTAAGATCCACAATGCTGACATGTTAGAACCTAGCGCAACTAACCAGGTTACCGCCAAATGTTGGCGTTTACTGAAACGATCCCAACCGAAGAAGAACATACCGACTAAGGTAGACTCTAGGAAGAACGCCATTAGGCCTTCGATAGCAAGTGGAGCACCAAAGATGTCACCGACGTAGTGCGAATAGTATGACCAGTTAGTTCCGAACTGGAACTCCATCGCCAAACCAGTTGCAACGCCAAGTGCAAAGTTGATACCGAATAACTTACCCCAGAACTTGGTCATATCTTTATAGATTTGCTTATTGGTCATCACATAAAGTGATTCCATAATGGCTAGCAAGAATGCTAACCCCAAGGTCAAGGGAACAAATAGGAAGTGATACATGGCTGTCATCGCAAACTGAAAACGCGACAGCTCAACAACCTCTTCTAAAATCATTTGTGACTCCTTAGGTGGTGCGTCAAATCACTTTCGTTAGATCCCCATCAACGAGAGTGACTGCCTATATAGGAATATTAATGCAGTAAAATAGTTAGGTTTTATAACAAAACCCCAACTTCAACCGCGCTTCGTTGTTTAATTCATAAATTTTGTATTTTAAAGCCAAAAACACTAGCAAGCCCACGCTTGCGATCACATTTTTAATGGCCGTTGTGACTTCCTTCTCGAAAACGCAAATAAAGAATAAACAAATTAGTTAATATCAGTCACTTGCAATACGAAATAAGGTTATCCGCAGTGTTTTTATACCATTCAAAATTGATTCAAATCAATCAAAGCATTCGGTTTCAACGGGTTTTGAGGTGAAGCACACAGTTCCACCATGAAGACCGTTGACAGCATAAAACACTCATGGTAGGAACGATTCAAAAGTGAACAAAGTAGACAGTTTTAGCTAATAAGCAGCTATTTCACACCTAACCTTGCAAAACACCATTCTTTAACAAACCCAGCAACAGTAATCATAGTGCAAATAGGTAATGCAAAAATTGAATTTCTATAGTAAAGCCATTTAAAACAACACCTTACAAAAAAGCCTGCGGAAATTGATTTCAAGGCCTACATTTTCGGATAAGTTTTAATAATGTCAAAGTGTAATTTTTCTCGTTTGATCAAAAATTAGACCTCGCCTAAAATGAGCACCAAGTTAAGGAGACAGTCTGATTAACCCGGTGATGTAGCCCGGTAAAGACTTACTCCGCTTATTATTATCAATCTTGGTGGAGATACCATTATGACAAAATTATTCGAGCGTCTAGTTGTTAGCTATCAGCGTGTTTTCGTTGAACTTTATACTTCTAGAGAGCTATAAACACTGCTTTCTAATGCAAGATTTATCTTGAAGTTTTGTTAGCGCAAAGCGGCCCTCCTTAGTAATAAGGGGGGCTTTTTTATGCTTCACTCATTATTCTCGTACCTCATCGAAAAAAGCCCACTACTTTCAAAGACTACTAATAACCTCTGCTTATCGATAAAGCTGCTCTGACTAGGCCAAAACACATTAAATTAGTATTCCATGATTGACTAAACAACCACTAATCTCTTGTTTAGTCAATCTTGTTTACTAAAACACTTACCCATCAAAAATTTCATATAAAAAAAAGCCCCTAAATATTAGAGGCTTTCTTAGTATCAAATCAGTATTACATCAGCATTGATGCATATTATCCGACTGATTTTCTCACGTTGCGGAACATTCTCATCCAAGGGCTATCTTCGCCCCAAGACTCAGGATGCCATGAGTTAGCAACGGTTCTAAATACGCGCTCGGGATGCGGCATCATAATCGTTACTCGACCGTCAGTTGAGCTCAATGCAGTAATCGCATTTGGCGAGCCATTCGGGTTCTGTGGATACTGAGTTGCAATTTGCCCATTACCATCAACATAACGTAGTGCAATCGTACCCGACGCTTCTGCAGCCGCTAACGCTTCAGGCGATGCAAACTCAGCGCGCCCCTCACCATGTGACACAGCGATAGGCATGCGAGAGCCTTCCATACCTTGGAAGAACAAAGATGGACTCTTTTGCACTTCAACTAGGCTAAAGCGGGCTTCAAAACGCTCAGAGCGGTTACGCACAAAGTGTGGCCACAATTCAGTACCAGGAATGATGTCTTTTAAGTTAGACAGCATCTGACAACCGTTACATACACCGAGTGAGAAACTGTCATTACGTTCAAAGAACTGGCTAAACTGCTCACGAGCACGCTCGTTAAACAGAATTGACTTAGCCCAGCCTTCCCCCGCGCCCAGTACGTCACCGTAAGAGAAACCGCCACACGCCACTAAGCCCTGGAACTCCTCTAAGCTAATGCGGCCGCTTAAGATGTCACTCATGTGAACGTCTGTCGCCTCGAAACCTGCGCGATCAAATGCCGCTGCCATTTCAATATGCGAGTTAACGCCCTGCTCACGCAAAATAGCCATCTTAGGCGCTGCGCCTTTTAGGATAAATGGCGCGGCAACGTCTTCACTTGGGTCAAAACTTAAATCAACAGTTAGACCTAAATCGCTAGCGTCTTGCTTAAGCTCGAACTCTTCTTTAGCACACTCTGGGTTGTCACGTAACGCCTGCATGCGATAAGTGGTTTCAGCCCAAATAGTGCGTAGTGAAGTACGGGTTTCAGTTAGTACTTCACGCATCCCATCAAAGATTGCAATGCTGTCGCTATCGTTAAGCTCTGCAACTTTGTGGCAAGGTACGCCAGCCGCAGCAAACTTTTCAGTGATAATCGCAGCGTCTTGACGACGAACTTGAATAACCGCACCTAGCTCTTCGTTAAACAGACGTTCAACGTCAGTACCTGTTAGTGCACTCAAGTCAACATTTAGACCGGTGTGGCCGGCAAATGCCATCTCAACTAAGGTCGTGTAAAGACCGCCATCACTTCTGTCGTGGTACGCAATAATTGATTTATCGGCAATCATTGGCTGAATGGTTTCGAAGAAGCCTTTTAGGGTGGCAGAGTTATCAAGATCTGGCGCGATATCGCCCAGTTCACTGTAAACCTGAGCTAAACAAGAGCCACCTAAGCGATTCTGGCCAAGACCAAGGTCAAGCAGTAACAGGTCTGTTTCGCCTTTATCGGTGCGAAGCTCTGGCGTGACAGTGTTACGCACATCTTGCACCACTCCAAATGCGGTGATAACCAACGACATAGGAGAGGTCACGGTCTTTTGAACGCCGTTATCTTCCCATGCCGTTTTCATCGACATTGAGTCTTTACCCACTGGGATAGTCAAAGACAAATCAGGGCAAAGCTCTTCACCAATGGCTTTTACTGCTTGGTAAAGACCCGCGTCTTCACCTGGATGACCCGCTGGTGACATCCAGTTTGCAGACAGTTTAATGTGCTTAAACGAGCCAATATCAGTACCAGCAATGTTTAAGATTGATTCAGCAACTGCCATACGCGCTGATGCGCCAAAGTCCAGTAGTGCAAGCGGCGTGCGCTCACCCATAGACATCGCTTCACCTGTGTATGAGTCATAGCTTGATGCAGTAACCGCACAATCAGCCACTGGTACCTGCCAGGGGCCAACCATTTGGTCACGATTAACAAGGCCTGTTACCGTTCTATCACCGATAGTGATAAGGAAGGTTTTCTCGGCAATAGTAGGTAAACGCAGTAAACGGTGCGCCGCTTCTTGAACTTCAATCGCGCTTTGGTCAAGCGCGGCAGAGTTAGCTTTAGCACTCACCACATCGCGGCTCATTTTAGGCGCTTTGCCTAATAGCACTTCTAGTGGCAAATCGATTGGGTGGTTTTCAAAGTGCTCATCGCTAAGGACAAGTTCTTTTTCTTCCGTCGCTACGCCAACAACTGCAAATGGAGCGCGCTCACGCTGACAAATTGCGCTGAACAGCTCAATGTTTTCAGGCGCAATTGACATCACGTAACGCTCTTGTGACTCGTTACACCAAATTTCTAATGGGCTCATGCCTGGCTCATCAGAGGGCACTTTACGTAGCTCAAACTTACCGCCACGTTCACCATCATTCACAAGCTCTGGGAATGCATTTGATAGGCCGCCCGCGCCCACATCGTGGATAAACTGAATCGGATTGTCATCACCCATCTGCCAGCAGCGGTCGATAACCTCTTGGCAACGGCGTTCCATCTCTGGGTTTTCACGTTGCACAGAAGCAAAGTCTAAGTCTTCACTCGACTGACCTGAAGTCATTGATGACGCCGCGCCGCCGCCCAAACCGATGTTCATCGCAGGGCCGCCAAGCACTACTAGCTTAGCGCCAACGGTGATCTCACCTTTTTGTACATGCTCTTCACGGATATTACCTAAACCACCCGCCAACATAATGGGCTTGTGGTAACCACGAACTTCAACACCGTTGTGGCTGTTAACTTCCTGCTCGTAAGTGCGGAAGTAACCCACTAGGGCTGGGCGACCAAATTCGTTATTAAACGCTGCGCCACCAAGTGGGCCCTCGGTCATAATATCAAGTGCGGTTACGATACGATCTGGCTTACCGTAATCAGCTTCCCATGGCTGAACAAAACCTGGGATCTTAAGGTTTGAAACACTAAAGCCTGTTAAACCGGCCTTTGGCTTAGAGCCTCGACCTGTCGCGCCTTCATCACGAATTTCACCGCCGCTGCCCGTTGCTGCACCAGGGTATGGGCTAATAGCTGTCGGGTGATTGTGGGTTTCAACTTTCATTAAGATGTGCATCGGCTCTGTGTGGTAGCCATAAACACCATCTTGTTTCGGGAAGAAGCGACCGGCTGTTGAGCCTGTCATTACCGCAGCGTTATCTTTATAAGCCGATAATACGTTTTCAGGGGTCTTCTCGAAGGTATTCTTAATCATCTTAAACAAAGACTTTGGCTGCACTTCACCATCGATTGTCCAATCTGCGTTAAAGATTTTATGACGACAATGCTCTGAGTTTGCTTGAGCAAACATCATTAGCTCGATGTCATTTGGGTTACGACCTAGGCGAGTAAAGTTCTCTACTAGATAGTCAATTTCATCATCGGCTAATGCCAAGCCTAGCTTAGTGTTAGCTTGCTCAAGTGCAACTCGACCTTCGCCAAGCACATCAACGCTGGTGAACTTTGCCGGCTCAGTGCGAGCAAACAATACGCTAGCGCTATCAAAATTTGGCAACATTACTTCAACCATACGGTCGTGTAATAGCGCCGTTAACGCTTTAGTTTGTTCGGTAGATAACTCGTCGGCCACAACATAATAGGCAATACCACGCTCTAGGCGCTTAACCTTATTCAGACCACAATTGTGGGCGATATCTGTTGCTTTTGATGACCAAGGAGAGATGGTACCGGGACGGGGGGTGACAAAGTGGAGATAGCCTTCTGGCGTGTGCGCTTCGATAGCGGGGCCGTAGGTTAAGATTTTTTCAAGCTGTTGACTTTCATTTTCATTTAACTGCTCGTTCAAATCAGCTAAATGGATAAACTCGGCATAGATTTGGCGCACTGGCAGTGCTGCCGATTCACAAGCTTGCATCAGCTTCTGTACTCTAAACGCCGAAAGTGCAGGGGCTCCGCGGATGATCTCCATCACGTCTTTTCACCTTATATATTATAATTGCAGGGTCAGATCTGGCGCTATTATAGGGAAATGTTTGTCACAAATCATCAGCAGTCGCTATAGAAAACAGTGTTTCCTGTACAGGAAAAAGCGCCTCGATTTTATTTGCTATTGAATGCGCTGATTTCCAGCAAAAAAACAATTTAGGTTCATACTGGATCTAACAGCAACAGCAAATATGCCATTTTTTTACGGCAACCAAGAATGTGTTATAATCGACGGCTATTTCTTTATATTCCTTATAATTTAAGTTAAGCGCTAACAAAAATAACCCATGAAAAGACTGTTACTTATTCTATGCTGTATCACCTTACTGGCTGCCTGCCAGAAGGTTGTCGTGGAACAAGAAAAGCCAGTCTTTGTCCCTGAACCGACTGAGTTAAATGTGGGTACCATATATGGTCCACAGATCTTCTTTACCTCTGGCCAAGGCGATTCTGGCTACGATTATGAGATGGCAGAGCGCTTTGCTAAGTATCTTAATCTCGAATTAAAGATGCAGCCCTACGCCACGATTAGTGAGCTATACGCTGCGATGCGAAGTGGTGAAATTGATATCATCGCCGCAGGTCTTGGAGATACGCCAGCAAGGCGAGAACAATTTAGAGTTGGACCACCGCTTTATCGTGTTAATCAGGTCTTGGTCTATCGCCAAGGTACGCCTGTGCCAAAAAACATTAATCATCTTGATGGCAAAATCACAGTGACGACTGACTCGTCTTTTGTCGACACCTTAACAGAGCTGCAAAAATCCAATCCCGATTTAGTCTGGAATCAAGAAAAAGACAAAGATTCTGAAGAGCTACTCATGATGATTGCCGCGGGTGATATTCCCTATACGATTGCCGACTCTACCAGTTTCGATATCAACAGACGTTTTATGCCAGAACTGCGTGAAGGATTAATTCTTAAGCGTAAGCAACCTGTGGTTTGGCTGTTACCTGCGAACAATAGTGACAAGCTGATGAGCGAACTCCTTGCGTTTTGGCATAAAGAGAAGCGTGACGGTACCTTAGCTCACCTTGACGAAAAATACTTTGCCCATGTTGAGCGCTTTGATTATGTTGATACTCGTGCTTTTATTCGCGCGATTGATAATAAGTTACCCAAATATCAGGCGACCTTTGAAAAACATGCTGGCGATATAGACTGGCGTAAATTGGCCGCGACTGCCTATCAAGAATCGCACTGGAACCCTAATGCTCGCTCACCCACTGGTGTACGTGGTTTAATGATGCTGACCTTGCCGACAGCAAAACAGGTTGGAATTAAAAACCGACTCGACCCATACCAAAGTATTAAAGGGGGGGCGAAATACCTGACTAGCATGCTCGAGCGCCTGCCAGATTCGATTCCTGAAAGCCAAAGGATGTGGTTTGCTCTCGCCTCTTATAATATTGGCCTTGGCCATGTTGAGGATGCCAGAAAGCTTGCTCAGGCTCAGGGGTTAAACCCGAGCGCATGGAGTGATGTAAAAACCATATTACCACTGCTACAAAAACGTCAGTACTACAAGCAAACCCGCTACGGTTATGCCCGTGGTAATGAGGCGGTGCATTATGTTGATAGCATTCGTCGTTATTACGACACCTTAGTGTGGATTGATAATCAAAATAGCTTACTTGAGCTCAAGAAAAAGCCCCTCCAAACAGCCGAAACTCAAGAGCCTAAGCTTGACGTTTCACAGCCGCAGCAGCCTTAAGCCAATAGACAGCCTTGAGCCAATAAACAGCCTTGAGCGTATAAACAGCCTTGAGCCAATAAACAGCCCTGAGCCAATAAACAGCCCTGAGCGTATAAACAGCCTTGAGCCAATAAACAGCCTTTTACAAATTAACAGCCCTGCTCAGTAAAACTCGTCAGCAAAAGTCAGATATCGGCTTAAACTCAATCAAACACTTCATTTAATCAAAGATTAATAACACTCACGTAGACTTTTACACTACAACTTGATAAACCTAAATTAAGATAAGGTACATTGCTTAATCTCTCTCATTTAGGGAGATTAATAATACAATTAAACAGTGAATAAAAGATTAGCCAGCATCAACAACACCCATTTAAGAAATGTCTACCGCATCAATGTAAGTGAGGCAAATATGAGAAAAAGAACAATTAACAATGTTGCAGCGCGTCGTCGTAGTCAATTGAAAACACGCCACCAAAAAGTACTGAATAGACAAAAGCAGTTTTTTGTTTTTATTAAACCCGCAGAAGATGCGTTTTTTAACCCTTAGCATCAGACTGTAAAGCCTGCTGTTTGGCTAGCGCCTTGGCCACTTTGATCTCTTTTCTACGGCGCCTAAAAAAAGCACTGAGCTGCTCGCTACACTCAGTTTCAAGCACGCCTGATGTAACATCAACCTGATGATTAAACGCGCTATGACGCACAATATCGATAACCGTACCAGCAGCGCCGGTTTTTTCATCTTTAGCACCAAAGACCAATCGACCCACTCTTGAATGCACAATAGCCCCAGCGCACATGGCACAGGGTTCTAAAGTTACGTACAGGGTGGTATCGAGTAAACGGTAGTTCTGCATTATCTGCCCGGCTTGGCGCAAACACTGCATTTCGGCATGGGCGCTAGGATCATGCAAACCGATACTAAAGTTAAAACCAGCACTGACAACGTCACCGTCTTTAACCAGTACCGCGCCGACTGGTACTTCGCCTCTCTCTTCCGCCTTTATTGCCATATCCATCGCCATCTTCATGAAATGAATATCTTGCTGCTCTTGTGACAATTTACGCCCCTAACCTTTATCTAAAACCTATAAATACTGCTAACCGTACTATTTAAAATCTTAGCTTGATTGCATGAGGCGCGATTATATCAAGCTTTAAACCCTTCGAGTTATCTATCGGTAATTTTCATCACACTCTGGTGCTAGAGACTAGGCTCTAATACTAGGATTTAAATACTAGCTCTAGATACTAGCCTCAAAATATCAGCCTCAAAATATTATGGGTGACATCAATCGCACAAATAAGCCACTAGATACTGCCTAGCCACTTTACCTCATCAACTCGCTCGCCAAAAAACATCGCCCCCGCCACAGTATGATGGCCATAGTCATAGAAGTACTTCTGGTAGTCATCATCAATAGCGTAGCAAGTTTGCTTATGTTTATTACAAACATAATCCATTCGGTCTAACAGAGTCACGCGAGGGTATTTGTCTGCAAGCGTAGTAAGAGTGTGGTTGGCTTCTTGAGTAAACAACTTAACCTCTCGGTGCGAGAACTGCTCAAAGTGCTTTTGATTAATCTTTGAGATATCTAAGCTTGAAATATTATTAGCCCCACGATCTTTTACTAAAAGATGGAACAGAAAGTCGGCATAAGTACGCTGACCAAACTCTTCAAATTCATAGATATTTTTTACTAAAATGGGTTTTTTATTATCTTTTATCAAACGCGTCACTAACGTTTCTATCTGCGGCAAATCCTGCGGTTTATACTGTGAGGCCAACATAATCGTATCGGCTAAGCGATAGTTAGGCGAACTAAAAAATGACTCATCGATATGACCGATTTCAGTGCCAAAGCGAGCTAATTGAAACTGCGCTAAACTCGCTTCACTGCTCGACAGCACGTTAAATAGATCTTTAGAGTGAGAGTTACCAACAATTAATAATCGTTGCCTGTCGTCATCAGCGTCAAACCACTGAGTTCTGTCATAGAGGTTCTTATCCACGCCGTAATCTTGGTTACCACTCAATGCGCGTAAATAGTCCCAACTATTTGCCCCCAACTCTCGGTTATCAGGCTGATAAGATTTAACCATTAGATCCAAATAAGCCTCGTTTGACCTATAGAGATGCTTACTATCCGCAATACCTGCCGCAACCACAAACAACGCAGTCAGTACGCCACCGCTGACAAAAATGAATTTGCGGCTAAAGGCCTGCTTATTTCTAAAAGGGATCTCGACAAAACGCCAGCTCAGATACGACAACACAACAACACCCAGACACAGCGATAGCATCAATTCATGAGAGGGTTCGGTAAAGCTGCGGTACTTTACCAATGCAAACACTGGTTGATGCCATAAATAAGCGCTATAGCTTATCAGGCCGACACCAACAAAAAGCTTGTAGCTTAAAAATCGCTGAACCCAAGTCCCTTGTTGAGCAAATACGATAATTAACACTGTACCAACGGTGGGAACTAAAGCATAAACGCTGGGAAAAGGGAGCCTTGAATCAAAGGTCAATACGGAAAATAAAATCAGCAGTAACCCAAATAGACTCACAAAATTATTAAGCTTTGGCGACATCCACTGGGGGAGCTCCTGCTGCTGATTTAAGAAAAAAGCCGCGAAAACGCCAATTAATAACTCCCAACCTCGGGTCGGTAACAAGTAAAAATTCGCTGTTGGTGCATTGTAAGCAGCCCACTGGGCTAACGATAAACTCAGCAGGAAAATAATCGCCAAAGCCCCAAGAATAACCCGTTTTCCTCTCCCCCATAGGAACATTAGCAGCAGCGGGAAAAAGATATAGTACTGCTCCTCAACCGCCAAACTCCATGTGTGCAGCAAAGGCTTGAGCTCAGCAGCTGTGTCAAAGTAATCACTTTCTAGCCAAAAAAGGATATTAGATGAAAACGTTGCAACGGCAATAATGCTTTGAAAGAAGTCCTTAAGATCCAGCGGCATTAACCAAAGCCAGGCAAAAGGAATACACACTAAGATCACGAAGAAGAGTACCGGTAAGATCCTTCTCGCCCGGCGTTCATAGAAATTAATAATACTAAATCGATTAGATTCAAGTTCAGTTAAAATAATGCTGGTGATCAAGTAACCACTGATCACAAAAAACACGTCTACCCCAACAAAGCCACCACTCAACGCGCTAAAGCCTGCATGAAACAAAATAACGGGGATCACCGCTAACGCTCTTAATCCATCTACTTCAGCTCTATAGCGCATAGGCAAACTCCTTTTAATACATATAAGTCCCTTTATTATTTATATTAGAAGCGTGACTAACTTTAGACAAATAATGCCCAATAAAAAAGCGCGCTCATATTGCTATGTGCGCGCCTTTCTCATCGGTATTAGTCTGAACGTTTTAGGGTTAGGCCTTAGCCTTTATTCCCATTCAATCGTTGCAGGTGGCTTACCAGAAATATCGTAAACCACACGTGAAATACCGTCGACTTCGTTAATGATGCGGTTAGATACACGACCTAGGAAATCATAAGGTAGATGTGCCCAATGCGCCGTCATAAAGTCGATAGTTTCTACCGCACGAAGCGATACAACCCAATCATACTTACGGCCATCGCCCATTACGCCAACTGAACGCACTGGTAAGAACACAGTAAATGCTTGGCTAACTTTGTTATACAGGTCAGCTTTGTGTAGCTCTTCGATGAAAATCGCATCGGCTAAACGTAGCAAGTCACAGTATTCTTTCTTCACTTCGCCTAGTACGCGCACACCAAGACCAGGTCCTGGGAACGGGTGACGATAAAGCATATTGTATGGCAGGCCTAATTCTAGACCAATCTTACGTACTTCATCTTTAAACAGTTCACGCAGTGGCTCAACCAGACCCATTTCCATATCATCTGGCAAACCGCCAACGTTATGGTGAGACTTAATGCAATGCGCTTTACCCGTTACGCTACCAGCAGACTCAATCACGTCTGGGTAGATAGTGCCTTGAGCAAGCCATTTAGCATTAACGCATTTCTTAGATTCTTCGTCGAAGATCTCAACAAATACGCGGCCAATGATCTTACGCTTAGCTTCAGGTTCCGCTTCGCCAGCCATTGCATCTAAGAAACGGTTTTCAGCGTCAACGTGAATGATGTTTAAACCAAAGTGGTCACCAAACATCTCCATCACTTGCTCAGCTTCGTTAAGACGTAGTAAGCCGTTATCAACAAACACACACGTTAACTTGTCACCAATCGCGCGGTGTAGCAGCATTGCCACCACAGATGAATCAACACCACCTGATAGACCTAGAATAACTTCGTCATCACCGATCTGTGCTTTTAAGCGCTCAATCGCATCTTCAATGATTGAAGCTGGTTTCCAGTTTGCAGCACAAGCACAAATTTCTAGCGCAAAATGTTCAAGCATGCGCTTACCTTGGCGAGTGTGAGTCACTTCAGGGTGGAACTGAACGCCGTAGAACTGCTTGTCTTCATTGGCCATAGCGGCAAACGGACACGTTTCAGTTTTAGCAACAGCAACAAAACCTTCTGGGATAGCAGACACTTTGTCGCCATGGCTCATCCACACGTCAAGTAGTGGCTTGCCCGTTTCGCTTACTGCGTCTTCAATGGCTTTGAAAAGTAAAGACTCAGTTTGCACTTCTACTTGTGCATAACCAAATTCACCTTCGCCAACGCCTTGAATTACTTTACCACCAAGCTGCTCAGACATGGTTTGCATGCCGTAACAGATCCCTAGAACAGGAACGCCAGCGTTAAACACATATTCTGGAGCGCGTGGTGAGTTCTCAGCGGTAACACTTTCTGGGCCACCGGCTAAGATAATGCCGTTGGGTGCAAATTCACGAATTTGCTCTTCAGAAACATCCCAAGCCCAAAGTTCACAATACACACCGATTTCACGAATACGACGGGCGATTAGCTGAGTGTATTGCGATCCAAAATCTAAAATGAGGATCTTATGCTCATGAATGTTGCTCATGGGGTACCTTATCTCTATTTTTTCATTGTTAACTAACCAAGCAGTGAGTGCTCTGCGGACCTTCTACTTGGCTTAATTTAAAGGCGACATCAACTGTCGCCTTTAATATCTAAAATACGAATTAAGAACGAGTGCTATAGTTAGGCGCTTCTTTGCTGATCGTTACATCGTGAACATGAGACTCGCCCATGCCAGCTGCAGTGATCTTCACAAATTCCGCTTTTTCATTTAGTTCTTTAATTGTTGCACAACCCGTTAGGCCCATACATGAACGTAAACCGCCCATGTGCTGGTGAATGATCTCTTTTAACTTACCTTTGTAAGCTACGCGACCTTCAATACCTTCAGGTACCAGCTTGTCTGCTGCGTTATCACTTTGGAAATAACGGTCAGACGAACCTTGAGTTTGTGTCATGGCGCCTAGTGAGCCCATACCGCGGTATGACTTATAAGCACGGCCGTTATATAACTCAGTTTCGCCCGGTGCTTCATCAGTACCAGCGAACATAGAGCCTGCCATGATACACGATGCGCCCGCTGCTAATGCTTTCGCTAAGTCACCAGAGAAGCGAATACCGCCATCGGCGATAACCGGAATATCAAGGTGCTTAACAGCAGCTGCGGCGTCAGATACTGCAGTAATTTGCGGTACGCCTACACCAGTTACGATACGTGTCGTACAGATTGACCCTGGACCAATACCCACTTTAACCGCGTTAACACCGGCTTCAACCAGTGCAAGTGCACCTTCAGCTGTCGCTACGTTGCCACCAACGATTTGTAAATCTGGATATTTAGCGCGAGTATCACGAATACGTTGTAAAACGCCTTCAGAATGCCCGTGCGATGAGTCAATAAGCAACACATCAACACCTGCTAGTACAAGTGCATCAACACGCTCTTCGTTACCAGGACCAGCGCCAACAGCTGCACCAACACGTAAACGACCTAACTCGTCTTTACATGCATTAGGCTTACGCTCTGCTTTTTGGAAGTCTTTTACAGTGATAAGACCTTTAAGCTTGAAGTTGTCGTCAACAACCAACACTTTCTCAACGCGGTGAGAATGCATTAGCTTTTGAACTTCATCAAGTTTAGTCCCTTCTAGTACGGTGACTAGACGATCTTTAGGTGTCATCACTTGATCAACCGTACGTGACCAGTCAGTGATAAAACGTACGTCACGGCCAGTAATAATACCCACTAATTCGTGTGCATCGTTGACGACTGGATAGCCAGCGAAACCATTTTTCTCAGTTAGCGCCTTAAGCTCGGCTAACGTCGTTGTAGGGGTCACGGTTACAGGCTGCTGAACGATGCCCGCTTCGTAAATTTTTACTTTGCGAACTTCTTCAGCTTGTTGCTCAATCGTCATGTTTTTATGAATAAAACCTAAGCCACCTTCTTGCGCAATCGCAATCGCTAAACGAGCTTCGGTAACGGTATCCATAGCAGCAGACACGATTGGAGTATTCAACTCAATCTTATTCGTCAGGCGTGTTTTTAACACAGCAGTATTTGGGAGGACGGTAGAGTGCGCTGGAACCAGCAACACATCATCAAAAGTTAACGCTTCTTTTTTCAATCTTAACATGCAACATCTCCCCAAGAGAGTAGGAATTAGAGGTGAAATATTGCGGCGAGATTATACCTTGCATATATGGGTTGGTAAATGGAAAATAGACACTAATTCGCATTTGTGTGTAAAAAAATTATGAAAAGCCCAAAAAACGATGTTTATACCGTCTCTCGCCTCAACGGCGAAGTTAGACAACTTTTAGAGGGGCAGCTTGGCCGAATTTGGCTAAATGCTGAAATTTCAAACTTTGCAGCGCCGGGCTCTGGCCACTGGTATTTAACCCTCAAAGATAATTTTTCACAAATTCGCTGCGCCATGTTTAAAGGCCGTAACCAGGCCGTGACCTTTCGCCCAGCGAACGGCCAACAGGTTTTAGTAAAAGGCAATATCAGTGTGTATGAGCCTCGCGGTGACTACCAACTGCTAATTGAATCTATGCTGCCTGCAGGTGATGGCCTGCTCGCCCAGCAATATGAAGCGTTAAAGATGAAGCTTGCCGCCGAGGGCTTATTTGCCAGCGACACTAAACGCCCACTGCCTGTAAATATCCAAAAAATCGGTGTGGTGACCTCACCTACTGGCGCTGCGATTCGCGATATTTTGCATGTACTGGCACGCCGCGACTCATCAATTGAAGTCATCATCTACCCCACTCCTGTACAAGGCACTGACGCCGCAAAAAGTATTTGCGATGCCATTAATCTGGCTAATGCCCGCAGCGAGGTAGACGTTTTACTGGTGACTCGCGGTGGTGGCTCACTCGAGGATTTATGGAGCTTTAATGACGAAGGTTTAGCCCACACTATTTATAACAGTGGTCTTCCGGTGGTATCAGCTGTTGGCCATGAAGTGGATATGACCATCAGTGATTATGTGGCCGATCTTCGCGCGCCAACGCCTTCTGCTGGCGCCGAGCTATTATCAAAAGATGCCGACAACAAAGCGCAAAAACTGTTATCACAGCTTTCACGCCTAAAGCAGGCTTGGCTGCATTACCAGTTAAAAAAGCAAAGCCAGCTACAGTCAACCGAGCACCGCCTGCAAAAGCAAGATCCGCAGCGCCGCCTACAGATGTATGAGCAAAGCTTCGATGAAATGCAGTTACGCTTACAGCAAGCCATGCAAACCAAGTTACATGCTTATACCTTAAAGCAGCAGAACTTAAGTAATCGCTTAGCGAATCAGTCACCACAACATCGACTTGACCTTGAAACCCAGCGTTTAAGTTATCTGAGCGCTAAGTTAAATAACGCCATGATTGATAAGTTAAAGATGAGTGAGCAGCGTCTCGTCCATCGAGCGCAGCAGTTAGACACTGTGAGCCCATTAGCCACATTAAGTCGTGGTTACAGCATAACCTTAACCGGTGAAGGTAAAGTGGTGCAATCACCGAGTGATACCCGTATTGGTGACACGCTAACTACGCGTCTGCGAGATGGTAGTGTGACTTCAACTGTGGTTGAGGTTAGCTAATAACCTTAGGGTTAAGCTCCGCTTGAAGGATAGCGGTTTAAACTTCGTTTGAACATTAACGTCGTGGCGCTTCGCACCACATCCGAGCTTACAGCGGTGAAGTTACATGCATTAGATACGGGCCTCATACTCCAATAAAAATCGCCTAACGGCTCAGATGGGTACTTGGTGTTATCTATAAGTGTCGTAACTCACTTTTGCCCCAAAACATGTTTACCTTCAAGTGAAGGCTGATTACATTTTTTGGGTAGTTGCTACGGGGAAGCGAGTTCTCAATTGTCGCTTTAGAGTTATCAATCGCCTGCAGCGGGTGCTGGACAGGACGTCCGAATGTCGTGTTCACATGGATGTGAAGGAACGACCTTATGTGCAGACACTGCTGCGAGACGCTGCAAGTACAATCCCTGTAAGCTCTGCGATGACAAACAACATCCATGTTTAAAGGCCAGTTCGGCATCCTGCCTCTCGTTCGAAGAGTATCTCTTTGAGATACCTCACCCTGAAACCGAAGCCCGCAGCTGTATCTACACGGGATAATTGGTGTGTTTATTAGGCCGTAGTGGTTTGCTATCTAGCTTGAAAATGCCCCAAAGTGTGTTTACCTAACGCATACATTTAGCATTTACATCTTTTTTTACAAAGCACTAATCTCACCTCGGAGCGCTGCGCTTTCACCAAGTTCACGGAGCTATAGCTAAAGATAAAGTTAACGATGAAGAGCTTAACAGGCCTCGATTGTTGCTCTTCTCCGTGATCTCCGTGTCCTCTGTGGTGAATAGCTTTTTCTCCAAAGTTGGTTAGCCTTCGAATGAAGGCTTAATTACATTTATTTTGGGTTGGTGTTACCAAGTAGAGTGTTTGAACTTATAGCTTCATGGCTATCAATCGCCTCCAGCGGGGTATGTACAGACACTGCTGAAGCACGCCTCAAGTACATCCTTGTAGGCTCAACGAAAACATCCCTGTTTTCGACGGCTTCATTCGTATCTGCACTGGTTAATTTTCTTCTTCGATTTGGGCTGAAGAGTTAGTTTTCTGACTTGAAAATGCCCCAAAGTTGGTTAGCCTTCGAATGAAGACTGATAACATTTATTTTGGGTAATTGATGTCTGTAGGTGCTCATGCGTAATCAATCTAAGAAAAAGAGTCGCTATATCTAAATAGAGCAAGTCTCACCACGGAGCGCTGCGCTTTCACCAAGTTCACGGAGGTAAAGATGAAGAGCTTTCACGGCCTCGGATATTGCTTTTCTTCGTGTCCTCTGTGTTCCAATAACATCCGTGTTTAACGGCCAGTTCTCTATCCCTAGCTCTCGCTTATTAGCACATGGCTTCGCCATATTCGCCGTGGTAAGCTACTTTTTGCCTAAAATGAGCCAATCTTCAAATGAATCCATAGCAATACTCAATCTAAATTTTAATCAATCTGCACTGTGCGCCTCGTCTTTATCGAGTAACTCCATTAGCCCAACTAAGGCGATGAACAGTACTGCTCCTACAGGCCAAACAATCCAGGTTACGCCCCAGCTCATCGTCCATAAGCTCCCCCCTAAGTAGATGGTAATCAATAATGGCCAGTAGAATGCTGCCAGCTTTTTGAACTGTGCCCGTAAAGTCGTATTTTTTGTTGCCTTTAGCCCTCCCATAAGGCAACAAAAAAGGAACCCTAGGGTGTAATGCCGTTCACTTAAGGTGAACGGCATTTTTATTTTTGGCATACCGTTGAGGCCTTGGTTTTACTGTTCTGG